>JAKVCH010000362.1 GCA_022447485.1 Polyangiaceae bacterium
AAGAAGTTTCATTATGATTGGTGCTTTGTTACTTCTCTTTTTGGGTATGTTGAGACTTTCAGGCTGGCTGTGACAGCACCCTGCTGCTGACTGCTTCGCGTTGTTTCGCCTCAAGAAAATATCTCCAGGTAAAGGCGCCTTGGAACAGACGCGCTTCTAGGAGCCCAGAATAAGATTCTGGCGACACTCCGTCGAAGCTGTCATATCATTCATAACGGTCTTCGAAGACCAGTTCGGGAGAATCGTATGAGTCCAATTGCAATGACGTTGTTGATTGTCGGCCTGTGGGGGGTGTTCTTGTGGAGCGCTCGTCGAAGGTGGGTACTGATGATGGTAGGGGCTCCTACCTGGGAGAGTCGCTTTTCGCCGTTGAAAACCCGTCTCAAGGCCGTTTGGACCTACGCAATTTTTCAGAAAAAGATGCGTTACTATCTATGGGCAGGACTGGCCCATAACCTGATTTTTCTCGGCTTTAGTGCTCTGCTTCTGCGAACATTGGTTCTTTGGGGCCGGGGGTTTTCTCCGGAGTTCAATCTTTGGCTACTCACGCCTGGGACTTTTCTAGGAAGTTCTTATGCCTTCATCAAAGATGTTTTTGCTCTGGCTGTGATTCTCGGGGCTTCGGTCTTTATCTATTATCGAGCTATTCGACCTCAAAAGAGGATGGCTCTTTCAATCGAAGGTCTAGTCATCCTCGGCATCATTATCACCATGATGGTCACGGATATGCTCTACGATGGTGCCGCACAAGTTTTGAATGTGCACGCGGCGCAGCTCTGCGGCGGACAGGGCTCAGGAGCCATCCTTGACCCGGGAACCTGTGATGCCATTGGGAGGGTGATTGCGCCTTTTGGCGAGCCAGCGGCAACGGTGAGTTGGCACTTTTTTCCTGAACCGGGCAGCAGTGCTTTTGCAGTGATGCTAGAGGGCGTGTCACCTCAGATTCTTTTGATCTTAGCTCATGTGGGTTTCTGGACCCATGCGAGTCTTGTGTTGATCTTTTTGAATATCCTGCCCTATTCAAAACACTTTCATATCATTACGGCAGTGCCCAACGTGTTTTTGGGAGATCAAACCCCCGCAGGGCGTCTCCGTCCCATGGCCAAAACTACCGAGGAGTTATTGGAGAAGGTGGAGGAAGCTTCGGAAGCAGAAGACATGAACGCTGCTCGTATTGGCTATGCCCGCATCGACCATTTTTCATGGAAAGATATCGTTGACTTCTATTCCTGTACGGAGTGTGGGCGCTGCACGGATAATTGTCCTGCTGCTTTGACCGGAAAGAAACTCAGCCCGAAACAGTTGACTCTCGATTTGCGAGACCATCTTTATTCGCTTCAAGGTGAAGCAGCGTCCGGAGCCCGGCCGGCTTCTCGGCTCTTGGAAGCTATCTCTCCCGCGCCCCAAACGCAGGAAGAGGAAGGAGACGAGCAGGCGCTCGATGGACCCGTCCTGCCGGAAGGGCTGAAAGTCCTTGAGACGAAAGACTTAGTGCCCGAAGTGATTGACCCTGATGTTCTCTGGGCGTGTACGAGCTGTCGTGCTTGCGAAGAGCAGTGTCCGGTGAACATTACTTATGTCGATAAGATCATACAAATGCGTCGGCATTTGGTGACTGTCACCGGCGAGTTTCCCGCGCTTTTAAACAAACCATTTGAAGGTATGGAGACGAACGGTAACCCCTGGAATCTATCCCGACTGGATCGTGCCGCCTGGACGGAAGGTTTAGAGATCCCGAAAGCTGCCGACCACCCCCAGGCTCCGGTTCTCTATTGGGTTGGCTGCGCCGCGAGCTACGATGACCGTGCTAAGAAAACGGCCCGAGCAACTGCCCTATTGTTGAAAAAGGCTGGCGTTGATTTTGCCATTCTCGCCGAAGAAGAATCCTGCACCGGCGATCCTGCAAGGCGGTCCGGAAATGAATACTTGTTCTCAATGTTAGCCGAAACGAATGTAGAGACGATTCGCGGTTATCAGGAACAAGGCGGTGTTAAAACGATTATTACAACATGCCCTCATTGCTTCAATACGCTGAAGAATGAGTATCCTGACTTTGGTGCAAAGTTTGAGGTTGTGCACCACACCGATTACCTCATGGGCTTGGTTGCAGAAAAGAAGTTGGTGCCCGAGCAAGAGGTGCAGGCGCGAGTTGCTTTTCACGACTCTTGTTACCTGGGGCGGTACAATGATATTTATGATGCTCCGCGGGATATTTTGAGGAGTATTCGAGGAGTGGAGGTCCTTGAGGTCGAAGATGCTAACCGTAAAAAAGGTCTTTGTTGCGGAGCGGGTGGCGGCCAAATGTTCATGGAAGAGCAGAACAACGACCGGGTGAACGTGAAACGTACGGGTCAGCTCTTAGCTACTGGAGCGGAGACAATCGCCGCAGCCTGTCCTTTTTGTATGACGATGCTGACCGATGGGCTGAAAGCCGAGTCGAAGGAAGCCGAAATAGAGATGCTGGATGTCGTTGAGTTGCTTGCCCAGGCTTGTTTGACGCCCTCATCCGAAGCGGCTCAATAATTGGGGTGCGGCTTCAAAATGAGGGAGCTGCTTCGCCAGGACGTTTGGGTGGTAGAATTGAGTAAATCTCCTGGGCTACCTGGCGGAGTATTGGGTTCAGGGTTGTCGATTGATGAATCAGCTTCAAGTCGTCCCGTTGGCACCCTAAGACTAAGGGAAGAGCCATGCCATGAGGGGTGCGGGGATTCAGAATGATTGCGAGACGTACCGCTGGCCGGCTCATCCAGCGGTCATTGGCGTTGACAGCTTCTAGAGCGGCTTGACGCGCAGGACGACGAGTGACCAAGACCAGAATATCTTCTTCGGTGAGTGTTGGTGCTGCAAGTAGCTGACTCAGAACCAACGGATGGGGGTCGTGAAGCAGTTTTTCTAGTTCTAAGCGCGATGGTCGCCGCGCGAGGCTTTTTCGCTCCCCCACGCTGAGTTCTCGCCCGCCCTGGGAGGCATAGACTGGAGCTAGTATATTTTCGCGAGGCAGCTCCTCTCTCACTCCGCCTCTGACGACGCTCTCGAGCGCCAACAGGTCCTGATGCTGAGCTTCTTCTCTCAAACCGAAAATCAGAGAGCTATCTCTTTGCCGACTCAGATAGATGCTGAAAGGTAAAAGGGCGGCTCGTGCTCGTTGGTTCCCCTCGTGGGCTATCTGAATCAGCTTGTTTATTCCGTGGCTGAGTTCCCGAAGCTGATGACCCTGAAGATGCCCTTCGAAAAACTTGATGCGCAGGCCGAGCTCGGGCAGAGCCAGTAAGCGGCGGCTGATTGAATCACTTGTCCAAAGGGGCGGGCTCATCGCAGGCTTTTCTTAGCAGATTCTTCTTCTGCTGGCGGGAAGGGGCAAATTCTATCAGATTTCCCTATGTTCCTCCTCCCATGACCAAGCTCTCCGCACCCCCCCATGCAGCCATCGAGAGAATATCCTTCTTAGGTGCTTTGCTGCGCCGTGGTGTTCGCATGCCTACCCTACTTGCGCTCGGCGGAGGCAGTCTTTTGACGCTTTTTGCTGTCGCATTTTTAGGACGACTTGGGAGTGCCGGAGGAATTTTGTCGGCCTGGTTCGCCGTAGGTTTATTGCTGTGTTTTCTTATTCTGTCGGTCGTGCGCTATCGTCGGTACCGGCGAGAGATACATTGGACGCTGGCCCGTATCGATGGGGCCTTACCTTCTGCCCAGCGCGGACGAGCCCGGCGTGCCCTGGGCTTATTGGAGAGCATTGAAACCCAGAATGGCTCCCGAGAGCTCGCCCAATTGAATCTTCAGAATCGCTTAGAAGAAATTAACGAGGAGCGACTGCTTCATCACGGGCAGCGCCAGGGTCAGAGACTTTTCTACCTGGGACTGATGACTCTTGCGGCCATCATGATTTTACTCAGCACCCGCTTCGTCGAGATCGTGGAGGGGTGGAGTGTGATGACGGCCAAGCAGGGCGTCGCTCGCATGGGCCTCGCCTACGTGTCCCATTTAAATATCGACGTGGAGCCGCCAGGGTACTTGCGGGACGACCAGGTACTCCTCCCTCGCTCCTCGTTGGGGTGGTCAGCCATTGAAGGTTCAAAGCTTCAGGTGGTGGTTGTACCT
>JAKVCH010000363.1 GCA_022447485.1 Polyangiaceae bacterium
GAGGGCTCCGAGGAAGAGGGCCAGGCTTGAACCTCTTTCAAGGGCGAGAGCGCTGAATTCTTGAACCGCTTGGGAAAAGTATTTGGGGAGAGGGAGGGGGAGACTCTGCTCCTCTGGAGGGCTCCCTCCAGCTTGAGGGCCTGTTCCAAGACCGACAATCAGAGTGAGTTGGCTTTGAATGCGTTGTAGCTCGGACCCTTGTGATTCGGATCGGTTTTGAGTGACCTGAGGATCTTGTTCTCGGCGAAAGTCGGGGACTTCTGCGTGGGGAGTATTGGCGAGTAGGCCGCCATAGAGGAGTTGCTCCGCAGTTGCGCCCAGCTGCTTAGCGGATTGCTCGTGATTCAAACCTGTAGGCGCTGTTGTCAAGAGAGCCGCAAGTTGTCCTATACTGAGGCTCCAGAGCTGTGACGGCGCATGGACGAGAAGAGCTTGTAGTTCATCCACATTGAGCGAAATAGGAGCCCCAAGAACTTGACTGAACAGCCTTTTTTCGGCGCTTGAGAAGGTGCCCTCTGCCGAGTCTGCGCTAGCTAGGGCGGAGGCCAACATCTCTTTTGACCCTGATTCAAAGGCTCGTTGTGCCAGTTGGCGCATTAATCCGCGGGTGGGGCGAGTTTGAGAGAGCCCATGCAGTTGAGTGCCGCGCTGGATGAGTTCGAGTGACTTAACCTTTCCTTGGGGTAGAGTCGCGAGAAGGGCGGCGGCGAGCTCCAACACTAAGGCTTGGGTCGAGCCATTTTTTCGAGACTTGATGAACTCGAGTAAGTGACCGGCGGATTCCGCTAAGCGCTGGTGTCCAAGACTTCGTGCGGCGCGAACTAAATGGAGGAGAGGGTTTGCTTTGGGGGCTTCTTTCGACCTTTCCTGTCCGAAGCTCGTCTCCTTCTCGGTGTGGTCTTCCTCGACGGGTTTTTGTGCGCCTTTCCAGGTGAGGTGTTGATGCAGCAACTCGCGGGCAAATGCCGTCGCTGCTGTGAACTGGACAGTTGTTTTCTGCGAGCTCGAAAGAGTTCCCTCTTCAATCTGCAGGAGGGTCCTCAAGACCTGTACGCGTGGATCGATCGGGTTGATGCGTCCGAGCTCGTCGAGGAGAGCTTTCTCTTCTGGTTCTTCTGCTTGTCCTCGGAGCTCAGGCTCAAGCAGTAATCCTGCGTGAACGCGAGTCGCGGGGTTGGTGCTGCGACGAAGCACTACTTGAAGCTCTTCGCGGCGCGCTTCTATCTCTCGTTGGGTGAGGTGGGGCCCTGTTAGTCGGCGCGACTGCAGCGCTGCGATGGCGTCTTGCGGCGCAGTATGAAGAGCTTTTGATGCGAGAGCTTTTGCCTGTTCCGTCTCTCCCTGTGCCTGATAGAGCCGACTTGCAATCAGTTCGCTGCGTGAACGCGCTAGAGCCGAACCAGTCTTTTCGCCTTTTTCTAGAATTCGCGCAGCGAGTTTTTGCCAGTCAGGGGAATGATTCGCTGGCGTTTTCAACTGAGCATCCGAGGAGACCCGAGGCTCAGTCAAAGGCTGATCAGCCACCAATGCTTCAAGGCTTTTTTCGAGATTGGATTCAGACGAAGTCGGTTGGCTCATTGTTGAACTTCCTCTGCTGAGGTCTCTTTTGAATCAGCTGTTAGCCGATGGCGTAGAGCCCCTTGTTGCGCCCAGCCTACATATTGTCGCCATTTAAAAAACTCTGTTGACAGAGCAAAGCGGAAGGTTTCCTCAATCAGATAGTTCCTCCCCTGCTCAACGGAGATAATGCACTCTGGCAGGTCGCGGATCGAACTGACGTCTCCACCAATAAAGCTCGCCATTCTGGTGGCAGAGCAGCGGGCCGCTAGGTCGAGCGAAACCAGTGCTCTCCACGGCGCATACGCGGGAGTGTCGTTTGATAGAGTCGCTTGGGGCGATTGACCAAGGCCCGACGTGAAGGTTTGGGCGGGGGGCCATGCGTTGAGCAGCTCCAGCAGCTCCTCCTTCTTTTCCTCCGAGAGAGCATTTTGGAAGGCTGCGACTTTTTCTGAAAAGCCCGAACCATCGTCGGCCTGGACCTCGACTTCGAAACCCAGGCTAGCAGCAGCCGCTGTGAGCCACTCTTCAACATGAGCTGCGGGCATTGAAAATAGCGTTCCTATGCCTCGCGCCACCAAGAATCCATGCGCGGCAAGGCGAATTTGCTGCGCCCGAGACAGAGGAGAGCTAATTCCCTCGCCACAGATGAGTGTCGGCGTGGAGCGCTGTAGAAATAGAATCGATTGATGATCTACTCCTCCTCGGTAAATCTCCATTTCTTCCAGACCAACAAGCTGACCCCAACTCATCAGTTCCTGATAGATTTCCGGCTCATCTGCAGGAGACATTTTCATCGAAGGGCTCACCCCAATCGCTTCTAAGCTAGGCTCTACAATCTTGCCGAGGGTATGGGCCAGCAGCTCGGCAATTTTTTGACCATGACCCCGTAGGTAAGGAAGTGCGATTGTTTCGCGAGCTGAGAGTGGTAGGGGCTGTTGCGGAAGGTGTTCTTGGCCAGATTGTGCCTTCGTGAGTAGAGACTTTTCATGGTCGGTCAAGCGACTCGTTATCGAGGCCAACCCGAGACTGGTCTGGAGCCATGCATCGGAATGGCAAGCTTGGCTGAGGCGAGAAAGCCTTTTGATCAACACTCCGTCTAGGGGAGTCTTGAAGAGGTCATTTTTTGCTTTCACAATTGAACTCTCTAAGAGTCGAGCCTTTTCCTCATCAGTAAAGTTCTCCTCAAGCACGACCTGAATGGCGTCGGTATCTTGGGGCGCATCTCTGAGCACGCGTCGTGCTGCTGCACGGAGCTTTTCCGAGTTGCGTAGATGGTCTCGCTGAATCGCGAGGGTGATTCTTGCGTAATTCAGGCGCTCTTCAACTGAGTCGAGAGTTTCTGCAAGCTCACAATTCGCCAGATAGGCTCGTTCCCATCGTCCTAATTTACTCGCAAGACGACTGACCTTGTCCAAATGTTGGTTCGGGGAGAAGAGGTTGTCGCAGCATGCGTCAATCAACTCGAGAGCCTCCTGCGGACGATGCAGCTTTTCAAAAAGCTCGATCGCTTTGAGCGCCATGGGGCGTCGAAGATCTTCTGGCGCTTCTGTTTGAAGCGCAATATCTCGGAGAGCTTCGGCGGCTTGGTCTTCCTGACCATCCGAAAGGCTGATCTCAGCCATCAAAGCAGTTGAGGGCAAATGTTTTGGGGCAATCTTTCTGAGTTCTTGAAGAGCTTGGAGAGACGCCTGACGCCTCCCTTGACGGCGGCAGTACTGAGCTCGGCTCCACAAGAGATGAATGCGCTCCTCTGTATCTTGCTCGATTTCTAGACGTTGCTCGATCAGTCGAATTAAGCCGGGTTCGTCTTTCCGCTCGTGCAGAATGCGGTAGAGGTGACCATAAGCCTCGGCATTGGATGCATTCCGCTCCAAGGCCTTTATGAAGCAATCTTCTGCCGCTTTTGCGTTTTCTAGCCCGCTATAGATGAGCGCCGCCTCGGTAAATAGGAGGGCAGCTTCCTGATGATTACTTTCTAATTCAGCGAGGCGAAAAGACGCCCTTGCCTGTTGTTCTAGTTGTCCACAGTCCTTTGCGGCCAAACGCATGCCCTCGAGTACAGTCGTATCTTCGGGAAGGGTGCAGTAGAGGCTCTCAAAGAGTGTTAGAGCGCGTTGGTATTCGCCCGCCAGCAAGAATTCGTAGGCACTCAGCAGAAGAGCTGAAGTTGACTCAGGGGACCTCTGTTCTTGATTGGCGGTTCCTTGTGCCGATGAAGTGCCCTCGTCAGCTTGTTCAGCAAGTTCCCGAGTCTCGAGTGATTGCATCGGCTCCATGCTGGCGGAGAGTTCTTCAAGCGCGACAGCAAAAGGAACAGAACCCTTCACTCTATCGTCGCTCTGTTCGTTCCCGCTCCCCGTGCCTTCAAGAACGTCATCCCTTTTTTCGACATTCAACCAGGCGAGTTCTGTTCTCCAGCGTTTTGGAGCCTCTCTCGGTGTATTTGAATGGGTGAGGGATTGTTGAAAACGCTCAGGCGCCTCTTTCGGAAAACGGGACGCCGCTTGGCCCCATAATTCTTGCCAAAGAATATT
>JAKVCH010000364.1 GCA_022447485.1 Polyangiaceae bacterium
GTCGGCGGGTGGAGCTTTTGAGCCAGGCGGTTGCTGGGCGTGACTTACCTCGGGCTCGAGCCCTGCAAGAGAGACTGCTACGAAGCGGTCGCCGCGCGCAGCGGGCCCTTTCTCGCCTGGAGCAGCAGGTAACGGAGCGTCTGGATTCTCTTGCTGCATCCCTGGAAGCTCGGCAGAATACCGCATTGGTCGTGATGGTGGTGCTCGCTATCGTGACTCTATTGGTGGGAGCATTGATGGCTCTCTATGCCCGCCGAGTGCTTTCACCACTCACCCAAGTGACGCGCCGGGCTCAAGCGGTCGCTCGAGGAGACTTAGAAAAACAGGCAGCGCTTGATACAGGAGACGAGCTCGGAGAATTATCGGCAACATTTGAAAGTATGGTTGCAGCAATCTCTGGCGCGCGTGAAAAGTTGTTGAGGGCGGAGCGCTTGGCGGCAATCGGTAAAATGGCAGCGCATGTGACTCATGAAGTAAGAAATCCGCTTTCATCGATCGCTCTCAATTTAGAGCTATTGGAGGATGAGCTGCCTGTGGATGGCGACGCCCGTGAGCTTTTGCATGCGATTGAAGAAGAGGTCGGACGGTTGTCGGTCTTGACGGATCAATACCTCTCTTTGGCGCGGCGTCGCAGTCCTCAGATGGAGGACTGCAATATTTCTCAATTGGTCGAAGAGGCCGTAAAGTTCATCCGTGCCGATGCTCGTCGTCATCAGGTAGAGATTTCCGTTCAAACAGACGCCAACTTGCCTTGGGTATTTGCCGATCCATCCCAATTACGTCAGGCGATCTACAATCTCATTCGGAATGCCCGAGAGGCGTTATCTCAGGGCGGCCGAATTGGGATTGAGGTGCGTGCTCAACGTGAGCGAGGGGTGATTCAGCGTCTCGCGATCATTGTGGAAGATGATGGGCCTGGTATTTCTTCTGCCCAGAGTCAGCGACTTTTTGACCCATTCTTTACGACCAAAGCCCATGGAACAGGGTTAGGTCTTGCGGTGACGCGAGAGATCATTCGCGCTCATGGCGGCGAGTTAGTCCATGAACGAGGGAAATGGGATGGTGCTCGTTTTCAGTTGATTTTACCTGTGCCCCCTCGTTTGGTTCAGCAGGGTCCGGGTGCTGTCGAGGAGAGCGCTGCAGGAATAGGTGGCTTTCTGGAATCAGAATTAGAAGAAGCTGTTCAGAGAGTGCTCCCGGATTCGAATTCCCGAGAAAGCCAGGTGGGCGGGAAGCGACTTGATTCTCGATCGCCGTCAGGCAGGATTATTGAAGAATGACACGCGTGCTAATGGCCTCAGGAAACCTGGGCAAAATACGAGAGCTGGAGTCGCTGTTTCAGGATCCCCGTTTGGAGCTTTTGAGTATGAAAGACTTCGTGCCCCCGGGTTTTGACGTCGAAGAAACAGGAGCCACTTTTGAAGCGAATGCCCGTTTGAAAGCCGTGGCGGTCTGTGAAGCGACGGGTTTACCGGCGTTGGCAGATGATAGCGGACTTGAGGTCGATGCCCTGGGCGGTCGTCCAGGAGTTTATTCTGCTCGTTTTGCTGGGCCGGAGCGTGACGATGGGGCGAATAATCGTCGCCTCGTCCAAGAGTTGGAGGGGGTTCCCGAAGCAGAGCGAGGCGCCCGCTTTCGTTGCGTGCTGGCTCTTGCGACTCCGGGTACTGACTCTGTTGAAGTCGTGGCACTCGCCGCTGGAGCCTGCGAAGGCAGAATTGTGACCACGCCTCGGGGAAAGAATGGCTTTGGCTACGATCCTTATTTCTCGCCACTTTCGGATCCGCAGCGCACGACTGCCGAAATGTCTGCGGTCGAGAAGAATCGGATCAGTCATCGGGCTCTTGCTGCGAAGGAGCTTCTGCCACAGCTGCGACGCTACTTGGATCAATGGCTGGAGTAGGCTGTGCCTCAATCACGGATCACAAGGAGCGAAACCTCCATCTACTGTTCACCTGTTGAGTGAAAGAATCCTCTTCTTTGCTCTGGGTCATGAAGCCGAAACCTTTTCTCATCATCAGTTGTGGAAGCGGACGATCTTGTTTGACCGAGGCCGCGATTGCGTGGTAGGGCGCAGCGACTTCCCGGTAGGTATGCAGTATCACTGGAAAAACGCAGGCAGTTATTCGACTGTCGGTTTGGAGCTTTCTCTGAGTATTATTCTCGGGCTTTTTGTCGGGCAATGGCTGGATGAAAAGCTGGGGACGAAGGGATGGATGACAGCTCTCTGGTTTTGCTTCGGACTTATCGCTGGCGGACGTACCGTCTACCGGGCCTTGAAGAGGGCCAACCGAGAAGCCGAAGCAGCCGAAAAAGAATCCTCTGAATCCGGCAGGAAATATCTTGATGACGACCACCACCACTGACCCCATGCTTCGACGGACTTATTGGTTCGTAGCGATCGCGGGCCTGGTGTTGGCTCTTCTCGCCCAGCAATTGCAAGGGCTTGAGTTTGCTGCGAGTGCCGCACTTGGCGCTCTGATTGCAGGTGGCAACCTCTATTTGCTGTCTCGGACGGTGGTCAACCTGATGGCCGGACAGCGGGCGTCCTGGGGTGCCGTGGCCGTTCTGAAATTTGCAGGTCTGCTGTTGTTGACCTATTTCGTTTTTCAGTTTGAGTTCGTTGCCCCCTTGGGTCTCGCATTGGGTTTTGGGGCGCTTCCCTTGGGTATTGTCGCTGCAGCCGCTTTTGGGGTGCCGCCGGAGGCCCCGACCAGTAAAGATTCTGCTTTAGGGGATTCTACCCTTGCAACTTCCCCTACTACCATCGACAGTTCTTCTCAGGTGAATCACCGAGCTTAATTTTAACTTCATTCTTGGCTGTTCAACGAATCCTCGCACAACAGTCAGCACTTCAGCCAACGCTTCAGCACTTCGAAAAAGCATGCCCGAGCACGCAAATATCCTCACTCTTTTCCTCGCCTACCTAAAGGATACGCTTCAAGCCAACTCCCATCGTTTGGGAGACACGCTTGTTGGTGGTCAAGAGCCTTCTTGGCATTCCTGGGAGCCGGTGACAGCCGCCGCTTTAGTCATGGAGTTGATTATTGCTCTGGCAGTGAGTGTCCGCTCAAAAGTGGTGAGTGAGTCAGCTGTGATTCCCGGAGAGACTCTGAATACCCAGTCTTTCATCGAAGCATTCTTTGAGTACTTCTACGAATTGGCGAAAAGCGTCATGGATACCGAGAGGGCGAAGAAGTACTTCCCGATCATTGGGGGCTCAGCGATTTTCGTTTTCGTATCGAATGTGCTCGCCTTGATTCCCGGTATGCCCGTGCCCACTAGTAATCTCAATGTTACTTTGGGTTGTGCTCTCGTGGTCTTCTTGGCCTTCAATATTTACGGGATTAAGGAGCAGGGAATGGGTTATATCAAGCACTTGATGGGCCCGGCTTGGTACCTTGCTTGGTTAATCTTTCCCGTCGAAATTATTTCCCTCTGTGTTCGACCAGTCACCCTCGCCATTCGCTTGATGCTGAATATGGCGGTTGACCACTTAATCCTCTCTATCTTTCTTGGTCTATGCGCCGTCTTGGTACCGATTCCGGTCATGGTTCTCGGCTGCTTAGTCGTACTCGTACAGACTCTCGTTTTTACTTTGCTGACCTGCATTTATATTGGTTTAGCAACGGAGCATGAGGCTCACTAAGACGATTTATCCAAGAATTATCACCGATTCATTGGCTTCTCTTTCGCTTCGCTCTTCAGGGGTCTAGAAGGAGAGCCAAATCATTCTCAACTTTCCCCGGGCTTGTCCCGGAAAAAAACGAAGCGGTTCATATTTTTCACTAGGAAGATATGGCCGCACAGCTCAGAAGGCGGTAACGCCTCGCCCGCAGGTCAAAGGAGACTATCAAAGATGTTCAAAAAGAAGCTGGCACTTCAGGCCGCCGTCGCAACAACTCTCGCATCAACTTCAGCTTTCGCAGCTGATGGTGCATCAAACGCATTCGATGTTCAGTCTATGGCTGCTATCGGAGCTGGTTTCGCTATCGGTCTTGCCGTACTCGGCGGAACCGCTGGTCAGGGTCGTGCGGCAGCTGCTGCACTCGAGGGTATTAGCCGCAACCCAGGCGCTGCTCCTCGCATTCA
>JAKVCH010000365.1 GCA_022447485.1 Polyangiaceae bacterium
TTGAGGCAACCTCGACCTCGCAGACTGAAATTCCTCTCCCTACCTTTGAGCAGCCGATTCCCTCATCCAGGCCTCCGGCGTCCAGCCATGTGCGAATGACCACTACGGGAAGAAAGTTTATGTCCTCGCAAATCGACCAACCGGAAACTCAACAGCCCGAAGAGACTCCCCAAGGAGATGAGCCGCCCACAATCGAATCTCACAAGGCAGCAGCCTCTTCTCTTGAGGCCCGTCAAGAGGTCTGGCTCGAAGACCCGAGCGAAGAGGCCAAGAACGGATGAAGACCAGAGAAGCCCCTCTCGCTTCTTAACTACCAGCCAAAATTGGCAGCTGGACTCAAAAAAACGCCTTCGAGAAGGGAAATTTGCGTTTCCCGCTTGCATCCCGCGCGTTCATGACAAGGATGCTCGCCATGACCGATTGGAATCTCAAAAAACTCTCCTCTTTCCCAGGCGTAAAAGGCCCAGTGATCACCTGCGTCATGGATGGAATTGGACTTGGTAAAGAAGATGAGTCTGATGCCGTATTCCTCGCTCGCACGCCTAACTTAGATTGGCTGAAGCAGAACGCGCTTTATACACACCTGAATGCGCACGGAATCGCGGTCGGAATGCCCTCCAACGGAGATATGGGGAATAGCGAGGTAGGACACAACGCGCTCGGTGCAGGACGTATTTACGACCAGGGTGCCAAGCTCGTGCAGAATGCGGTTGATGATGGCTCGCTCTTCACGAGCGATGCCTGGAAAAAGTGTACGGAGAAGGTCCGAGCGAGTAGTCAACCACTCCACTTCATTGGGTTACTCTCTGATGGTAATGTTCACTCACATATCAACCATCTGAAAGCGATGTTACAGAAAGCCGATTCCGAAGGGGTCGAAAAAGCACGCATTCACATCTTAACCGATGGACGAGATGTGCCGGAGACAAGTGCGCTTGAGTACATCAACGACCTAGAGAGCCTTCTCTCTGCTCTCCGAGACAAAGGCCGTGACTACTGGATTGCCTCTGGCGGCGGCCGCATGAAGGTGACGATGGACCGCTACGAGGCCGAGTGGGCGATGGTCGAGCTCGGCTGGAAAACCCATGTCCGCGGAGAGGGTCGCCCGTTTGCATCGGCGAAAGAAGCAGTGGAAACGTTTCGCGCTGAGGAACCCGGCATCTCCGACCAAAATCTGCCCGCATTTGTCATTGTTGACGAGAAGAACCAACCGCGAGGACCTATTCTTGATGGCGCGGCGGTCATTTTCTTTAACTTTCGAGGAGATCGAAGCATCGAAATCACTCAAGCCTTCGAAGACGAAGACTTTGCGGCTTTCGATCGCAGCCCGCGACCGGACGTGCTTTTCGCTGGCATGATGTAGTACGATGGTGATTTACAATTGCCAACGAACTTCCTCGTCCCTCCGCCTGCGATTCGCGAGTCTTCAGGTGAGTACCTCGCGGAAAATGGCATTTCACAGTTAGCGATCAGTGAAACTCAGAAGTTTGGTCACGTCACTTTTTTCTGGAATGGAAATCGCTCAGGCAAATTTGACGATAAGACCGAAACGTACATCGAAATTCCCAGCGACGTTCTTCCCTTCGAGGAACGGCCCTGGATGAAAGCTGCCGAAATCACAGACACCTTACTCACCGAGTTAAAGACTGAAAAATACCGTTACGCCCGTCTAAACTACGCCAACGGCGATATGGTCGGTCATACCGGAGTGAGAGATGCCGCCATTCTGGCGGTCGAATGTGTCGATCTAGAGTTGGGACGCTTGATGAAATTCGTCCAAAAAGCTCAAGGAATCCTGATGGTCACGGCAGATCACGGCAATGCCGATGAAATGTACGACCATAAGAAAGACGGCAGCTTGGCAACTGACTCAACTGGCAAATTTAAACCCAAAACAAGCCATACTCTCAACCAAGTACCCTTCGCCATTTATGCGCCAGGCGTTGAAGGACTCCAGCTCAATCCAGAGATTGAAAAGCCGGGCTTGGGGAACCTTGCAGCGACCACCTTCAACCTTTTGGGTTATCAGGCCCCAGACGACTACCTACAGAGCTTGTTAAAGTTTTAATCAACAGATAACGAAGAAAGGCGCCTCCCAACAGGCGCCTTTCTTCTTGGAGAAGCTCCCAGCACAAACCTCTCGCTGCAGCATCAGAACTCTTCTGTCGCCCTCACAGCCGCGGCCCTCTCTCAACGCCTGTGGAGACGACTCAAAGCAGAGACATGCCGCGAGCAGCAACACTGCGCGGAAACCTACCTACATCAACCTACTTATTCGCTTCAATGAATCTATTTCAGAGTCACCATCTCCGCTCAACAATTCAAAACGGGCTCGAATCGCCTAGAAGAGACTTTTTCTTGGCGACGGACGCCGCTTCAGGCATACCACTGACATCAGTGTCATTCATTGATTCACTTTCTGCGGCTGCTGATGCAACCCAGTGGGCACCTTGTACGTGATGATTTCTAAGGATTTGCGATGACTCAAACTATTCTCAACGAAACGACTGCAAAACGATCTTTACCGATTGCCGGACAGCCAGCCATTGCTGGCGGCGCTGCAGCGGAACTGGGCGGTGATTTTGATATCGATGCAGAACTGAAGAAGTTTGAGGAAGCCGAGCGTGAACGACTCGGACTGGAGCACACCCAGCAGTGGTTAGAGGATATGGCCGACCTGACGTTTACCAAGTCAGAGCGTCCAAAGATCACCATGCTAATTGGTGGTCTCACCCTGGCTCACGACTACATCGTTTCGGGTGGGCTTAAAAACGCCGGCTACGAAGTCGTGGCACTCGATGCCCCCGACTACGACTCCCTGCGCGTTGGCAAAGAATTTGGTAATCGCGCTCAGTGCAACCCAACCTACTTTACGGTGGGAAACCTGGTAAAGTTTCTGATTTATCTTCGCGATCATAAGGGTCTCTCAACGGAAGAGATCATCAGCGATTACGTATTCCTCACCGCGGGAGCCTGTGGACCATGTCGATTCGGCATGTACACAACCGAGTACCGGAAAGCTCTGCGCGATGCGGGCTTTGACGGTTTCCGCGTCATGCTCTTCCAGCAGCAGGGCGGACTCAGCCAAGCAACAGGGGAAGAGTCAGGACTCGAGATGAACCCGAAGTTTTTCATCAATATGGTGAAAGGCCTAATTGCGGGCGATATCCTCAATGGCCTGGCTTATCGCATTCGCCCCTACGAGACGACGAAAGGCGATACGGACAAAGTTTTAGATCTGAGTAAGCAGATTTGTTACGATGCTCTTCTGCAAGGAAATAGCATTTTGCGAGCCCTGTCTCGATGCAAGCGACTCTTCTCGGAAGTGCCAGTCGATCGCACCAACCCCAAGCCTCGCGTCGCAATCATTGGGGAGTTTTGGGCCATGACAACAGAGGGCGATGGCAACTACCGCCTCCAGAGATTTTTGGAAGAAGAGGGAGCTGAAGCCGATATTCAATTTGTGACGGCCTGGCTTCTCTACAATATCTGGGAAGTCGCGTACGATACGCAGAGCCGTAAACTCTTAAGGAAAGACGATACAGCCACTCTTGGTTTGGATGGCATCGGTCAATACGGCGCGTTTACTCGTAAAGTATCTCTCTGGGCAGCAGATAAAGCTTTACGGCTAGGCTTTCACACCTTCGCCTATGCAGGCGGCTATTACGACTATCACCTCCCTAATATGGACGATGTCGCCGAAATCGCGGCTCCCTATTACGATAACAACCTTCGTGGCGGCGAAGGCCATATGGAGGTCGGTAAGTTGATCCTGAATGTTGTGAAGAATAAAGCCTCCATGACACTCAGCGTGAAGCCGTTCGGATGCATGCCCTCATCTTCTGTCTCCGACGGTGTTCAATCCCTCATTACAGAAAAGTACCCTGGCTCGATCTACTGTGCAGTCGAGACCAGCGGTGATGGCGCCGTCAACTTTCAAAGCCGCGTCCAGATGTATCTTTTCAAAGCCAAAAAGGTGGCGGAAGATGAGTTAGAGAGAGCCCTGAAAGACTCGAACCTGAAGATAGACGATATTCGTGAGTTCTTGAGTAAGAACCCGCGCTTCGGAAATGCGCTTCATCGAGCTCCGT
>JAKVCH010000366.1 GCA_022447485.1 Polyangiaceae bacterium
CGATATTGTTCTGGAGATGGACGAGATCAATGACGATTTTCCAGACACCGACTTGGTGCTTGTGATTGGCGCGAACGATATCGTGAACCCAAGTGCCCTCGAAGACGAAGGTAGCCCAATTTACGGAATGCCAGTCTTGGAATGCTGGAAAGCCAAGCAGACGATTGTCATGAAGCGCTCCATGGGTTCCGGCTACGCAGGCATCGACAACCCGCTCTTTTACAAGGAAAACAGCGATATGCTCTTTGGCGACGCTAAGGCAACCATCGAAGCTATCCTCGCCAACCTCAAGACCCAATCTCTGGCAGAAGCTGCCTGAGGCTCTTCAGCGGCTCTTCTCGCGCGTGAGTCATTCAATGAGGAAGCCCAGATAAATGGGCGCAAAAAAGCGGTTGTGAGATTCTCACAACCGCTTTTTTCATTTCTTGCCAGGAAGGCTTTTTGCTCGAAGGCCCGCTTTACCAGCAGGTCTTTGGTCCACCGGCATCGACACCTAAGTCGCGAATGTAGCCTTCGAAGTAGGTAATGCGTTCCCGAGCAGCCGATGTTTCGCCTCGGCACTCGTAACCACCGTTGATGATATCAATGGTTTTACCGAGGCCACCACCCGAGTGAATGCCTTCATGACAGGTGCCCTTGCCCGCGCCGGCCGCAGCCATCCAGAACCACAAGCCCGTCTTCCAAGAGATGACGCCATCGGAGCTCACCAAGTCAGGATTCTGCAGCAAGTTTTCGCCAATATAATTACCAGCAGCCTCGTAGTTAAAGTTATGGGTCAGCTGAATGGGCCCACGACCATAGTAGGTTGGCACAGTCTGACTGATTTCCTCGATGTACTGCAGTTGCCCGGTCTCGCGGGCTACGTTGGCAAAGAAAGCCGCAATCTCTCGCTTATCGTTCGCGTCATTACCTGTATTCGCAAAATCGGAGAAGCTATCCAACGCCTCGCAGAGGTTATCGTAAGAGTAGAAGGTCTGGTACTTCGATTGAGGACGCACAGAGAACCACGCGTTGAACTGCTCGCGGCCTAGATGCTTATCGAGAATACAATCGAATTCGAGTACGGGTTCTTCGTCGACTGTTGGGGCTTCGTCGCAGCACACTAGCTCTATGCTGACCACCGGGCGAATCACCGGACCACTATTGCCACAAGGTTCGCCTTCACCCCACGCGCCGTCAGGAGCCATGTCTGGTGCATAATTCGTCCACCACTTCGCAGTGTAGGTTTTGTTCTGGTAGCTGACAGTCGCCCCACCAGCATAGGCTTCGCCAGCAAGATAGGGGTTCGCGGTGCAGCCGACGCCTTCGACCTCGACCGTTTCTTGGGTGACGACTTCGACCTCACACATCATAGGGCAGCTATCGACATCGCCATCAGTGCCAACGCCGTCGGGACCTGGAAGACCACCTGGTACTCCCGTGGAGTCGACCGCCACACCGCTCGCGTTCGTACCTGCTGACTCGGCAGGGTAGAGAAATCCATCTGCGCCTAAGTAGTAATCGAGGGCCTCGGCGGCTGGATCCATTGGTAACCCGTTACCATCAAGCTGCGTTCCTGGTGCAAAATAGCGACCATCACTCGAGGCGACCAAGGGCAGAGGCTGGACCGTCGGATCGACGGGAATGCCTGCGGCATCGAGCACTGTTCCTTCGGGATAGAAGCGCCCGTCAATAGAAACCACGAATACAGCCGTGTTGGTCGTATAAATAGTGGATCCTGCCGAAGACCCCTCTTCTTCTTCGGGCTCCGTACAACCGAATGCAAGAAGTGAGAGAAGGGGAAGAAAATATTTTGATCGATTCAAGGTCATCATCATTTTAGGTGAGCCGTTAGGGCGATTGGAATATGAGTTAAGCGCGGATGAAGTATTGGCGCAGTATCATTGTCGAGCAAGCTCGTGGCAGATTTCCCTTGATTTCAAAGTTGGGCTGGAATTTTACACTTCGTCAGGGAGCGTAAGATTCTCAAAATAGAGCGCACTTGGAAAAGTTCCTGACAATCCCGAAATCGAGAGCAGAATCGAAAATGTCAGTGATGCGCTTCCACGAATCCTCGCTCACTTATTGCTCCTGAGCGATCAACCGATCGACGAGCGCCGCGGAGAGCAAAGCCAAAGGAATGCCTCCACCCGGATGCACGCTGCCGCCGCAGAAATAAAGATCAGAGAGCTGCCGGCTTTGATTCGCGTGACGGAAAAAAGCAGCAAAAGAGCTGTTCGAGCTGCTGCCATAGAGCGCGCCGGCAAAGGAATGCATCTTTGATTCAATGCCTCGGGGGTCCAGGACTTCTTCCACTTCCAGCAGCGGCGCGAGCTCTCTCCCCAACGCATCACTTAGTTTGGCCAAGATACGTTTCCGAGAATCGGCAACAAGCTGCTCCCAATCTCGGTCCGTACCCGAAGGCGCATTGATCATCACAAAGAGATTACTTTTTCCTTCCGGCGCATCTGCCGGTGTCTTGGAACTGGTGCGGTTCACGTAGACTGTGGGGTCTTCGTGCAGTCTACCTTCGGACAAGGCTTGGAACTCGGCAGCATAATCCTCGGCAAAGAAGATATTGTGCAGCTCCAATTCGGGTAGGCTCTCTCCAACGCCCCAATAAAAAATGATTGCGGAACTCGACCTTTCTCGTCGCAAAATCCGCTCCGGTTTCTTCAGACGCGGCAAAAGCTGCCGGTAGGCGAAGTGAATGTCCATATTGCAAATCACGACATCAGCAGGAATCACCTCTTCTCCAACCCGCACCCCTTGAGCGCGATGCTCGTCGTGGAGAATTTCATCAACCTGGGTACTCAGTCGCATCTCGACACCGAGATCGAGGGCAAGTCGATGAAGCGCCTGGGCAATGGAGTAAATGCCTCCTTCTGGGTAAAATGCGCCGATCCCGTGTTCAAAATGGGGAATCATCGTCAGCATCCCAGGGGCGCGGTAGGGGTCAGAGCCATTGTAGGTGGCAAAACGATCCAGGAGCTGGGTCAAGCGGGCGTTTTTGGAACTCCGACGATTCACCTGATGCATCGAGCTGAAAAGAGAAAGAGTAGGTATCTGAAGAACCGCCATCAGAGTCTCTCGGGAGAACCAGGTCGACCATCGATTCAATGGCTTCTCAAGAAAGATCCGTCCAGTGACCTCATACTTATGACGAGCCTGGGCCAGAATCTTCTTCGTCCGTTTGCTCGGCACGCCCAGGACTCGCTCAACTTCCAGGGCAAAGCTTTCACTGTCGCCCTTGGCTCGCAGCTCAGTGCCATCATTCCAAAAGTAACGACAGATTTCGTCGAGCCGCTCATAGCGATAATAATCCCGCGGATCTTTCCCCGCTGCCTCAAAGAGGGCATCGACATACTGAGGCATCGTGAAAAGAGACGGTCCAGTGTCGAAACGATAGCCCGCTTTCTGAATCTGGCTCATCTTGCCACCGGGGCGCTCCTGGGAATCAAAAAGACAAACCTGATGTCCGCGAATCGCCAGACGAATCGCCGCGGCCAAGCCTGCGATTCCAGCACCAACAACATGCACCTGCATAGTTGGAGCCTAATTCAGATCGCCGGGACGTACAGCTCGCAAACTCATTTTCAGCGCTTCCCCCATGGCCCTTCTGCTCATTGCATCATCAGGCGACGGAGCGCTCTTTCTCCTAGCGAAACTTTACGGCTCTGATTCCCGCCGAAGAGCTGAGCTGGCTCCACCAAAGGCTCCCGCTTTTCGATGCGTGCGAGGAGCCACTGATCGATCTGCGCCGAGAGCTCTGCCACCGCAAACTCCAGAGCTGCCAAGGATTCGCGATCGCTGCCGAGAGCCAGGGGCTTGCCAAAAGCGATCACCACCTCGGGCAGCGCATTTTCGCCAAATTCATAACGCAGCGCCATCGGCAGGGTGCGTGCGCCGGATAGCGTGGCGACTTTCAATGCGCCCCGTTGAAATTGCGCCGGGAAATGGGCCGGCTGCTGCCGACCGCTTGGAAAGACAATCAAGCATTGCCCAGCAAAGCGGGCATAGTCAGCCGCAACTTTTAAGTCGTCAAAAGCCTCGCGACGATGATCGCGACGGAGCGGCAGCGCCCCAAACAGCGCAAAAAACGGCGCCTCTCC
>JAKVCH010000367.1 GCA_022447485.1 Polyangiaceae bacterium
TTGTGCTCGTCCACAGCCGACTCTCAACTGCAGGTCGATATCATCAGGAGCCTTTGCCAATGCGCCTTCATACTGGGCAAGGGCTTCCTCGCGCCGTCCGGAAGCTTCGTAGAGGTTGCCTCTCTCCAAAGCCAATCCGGGGTAATCCTTGGATTCAGTTTCGACAGCATCGTAGGCAGCCGTTGCCTCATCGAAGCGTCGTGCCTGACGTAAAGCGATCCCTCTCTGAAAAATATAGCCAATATTCTTTGGGTCGATTTCTAAGGCGTGATCGTAATGTTGAATAGCTTGATTGTAGTTGCCTCGGCTTGCAGACAATTCACCTAAAGCTCGGGAAACTTCGGGATGCTCGGGAAATCGTTTTGCAGCTTCTTCAAGAATGGCATCCGCATCAGCCTCTTCACCTCGTTGAGCGAGGAGGCGAGTCAATGCAACATACGCCTCGATTAACTCTGGGATATCGTCTCCGAGTTCAATTGCTTGGCGATAGAGTTCAATAGCTTGGTCTGTTTCTCCGATCGACTCTTTTGCTCGAGCGCTCCAGTAAATGACCGCAGTGCTTTTAGGGTGCACCCCGCGCAGCTTCTCGAGAATCACATCCGCATCTTCTAAAGCTTCGATGGCCAGCTTAGCTCGAACAATACCCAAGGAGGCTTTCAGGTCATCAGGAGCCTGCTTCGACGCAGCTTCAAAGCGAGCTAAGGCTTCACTATAGCGTCCGCTCAAAAACATGGACTCAGCCAGGCCGAGCTGAGCAGCAGCGCTGCCCGCATTCAGCTGAAGCGCCAACGTAAATGCCTCTTGAGCTTTTGGATAACGCGCACGCAAAAGGTGAAGCTCTCCTAGTAGGAGCAGGGCACGAACACGCTCCCCTAAACTCGCATCAGAGCCCTTCTGGGTAAGCGGAGTAAGGCTCTCAACCAATTCCTCATCTCTATCTCGATCGCTCAAGTAAAGTTCGGCAATCAGGATGCGAGCATCTGCGTGTTGGGGATTGAACTCGACAGCGAGGCCTGCCTCCTGAGCAGACTTCTCGCTTTCCCCCTTTAATTGGTAAACTCTTGCTAATCCAAAGTGAGCGCGCGCGGAGGCCGCATCTTTCAAGACCGCCATCCAAGCCTTTTCGGCCAGCTCCACGTTCTTGGCCATTAAAGCGGCCTCGCCAACAATCGCAGCGTAGTCCACGCTTTGGGTCATGCGACGGGCGCCCGAAGAGACCACAAGGTTCGGAACGCCCTGGGCCAACGATTGGGCGAACTTAGCCAGTTCAAAGTACTCAATATTCGTCTCTCCAGAGCGCTGAATATCATCGAATAAGACCTTCGCCTTTGCCCCCGCCGCATCTTCGCCAAACCGCAACTGACGAAGAAACCCCAGATAAGCTGCGTAGGCCAGCCTCGGCATATAGCGAGGTGCAGATTTACGCCTCCGGACAACTTCACGAAAAGCCCCTTCTAACTCAGGAGCCGTATCTTGAGCCAAGCGTTGTCGCGCCTGATCGATATCTCGATTCAGACTAGCTTGATATTTATCGGCATTCAGTGTGTCGATGATAAAATACGCTCCGAATGGTCCCACCTGCGGGAGTAGGGAGAGCGCCCCACCAGCGCCGGCAAAGAGAGCCGCGCCGAGGACAATGAATCGTGTCCGGCGACTCAGAGAAGGCAGCCCCTTCTTCCCCTTTGCTTTCACCGCCTTCTGGGACGGCTTAGGTCGTTCTACCTGAGCCGTCCCCGCCGCGAGAGACTGAGGAGCGGCGTCGGAAGAGGCGCCTTCCGCACGCTTATCATCAACATCATCGACGAGGTCGAATGCGGCGCCTCCACCCTCGAGGGCCACATCACCGTATCCATCACCACCACCGGCATTATCCCCCCCGGCACTCTCTGTGGGAAACGCGTCAAACTCGTCTCCAGCAGCAGAGCTTGCTCCTTCAGAAAGGGGCCCATTATCACCATCAAGATCAACTTCTCCAAAACCGGTGCCGCCCAAGCCGCCAACGTCCGTAGCCGACACGGCATCAAGACCTGTTCCACTATCTGCACTCGATCGGCGAGGGGGAGCCGGAGGCGCAGGAGGACCTCCGAGAGAGAGAGAATCAAGGCTTTGCCCGCTGTCCCCATCTCCGGCAGCAGTTGGCTCACCCAAGGCTCCAGGTATTAAACTAGGCAAAGCACTGAGGTCATCACTAGGACCTGGAATGGTGCTGGGCAGCTGACCATGCACGGTTGGTAGCTCTCCTGTCGTATCTGGCAAACCAGCTCCCAAAGACGGGAGGTCCCCAGCTGGAGAGGGTAAACCTCCAGCTGGAGAGGGTAAACCGGGCGCAACGTCAGGTAACCCTCCACCGAGATCGGGCAACTCAGCGCCTAGATCGGGTAAACCTATCTCACCGTCATTCAGTGATGCCGAATCAAGAGAAGAGGAGTCTCCCGAAGACAAGTCAAACTCTTGGCCTGGCAGTCCGACCTCATCATCGAGGGGAGCATCATCCAGGGTAATATCTTCGAGAGTAGCCTCGTCCAACGAAGAAAAGTCGAGTTCGGAAGGAGCATCTGCTTCTGGTGTAATGCTGGGCAAATCTATCGTCGCAGCGTCATCCACACCGGCTGGATCGCTCAGCTCAAGCTCTTGAGTGCTGGGACTCAAATCTGCTTCAAGTTCATCCGGGTCGCTCTGGTCTTCCTCATCCAAATTTGCCAATTCAAGGTCGCTCGGCTTGCTGCCCGGAGCCACGCCCAACATCGTCTTTTTAATTGGGGGCGTGGGTGACGCCGGAGGGAAAGGCTCAGCAACCTCTGTTGCCCCGGCCTGCCCTGCCGCCGACGTAGGCGGTACGCTCGGTTTACGTGAGCCACTGCCTAGTCCGAGCGCCGCTCCCAAAACGGGTTCGGCTTCGCCGGGAGACGTCACTTGAAATGATTCGCCACACTTTGGACAGCGCATCTTCATTCCCCCTGGAGGAACGCGACGCTCATCAACCTGATACCCAGCTTGGCAACTGGGACATTCTACCTCAAACATGTTCAGATAGGTCTTACCAAGATCGGGAGCATTTGTGACGCATCTAATCGCAGAATCTCAATGATTCTCGGGGAAGGCCTTTCGATACGCCGGCCGTTCATGGTAACGCGCCTCCTATGACTGGCCGATCTCCCTTTTTCCTCCTTGGTCTGACAACCTTACTTTTCGGATACATCGCCTACAAAGGGAAGGTCGATGGGGAGCGGGCTGAGGCCGAGGCCGAAAAGGCCGCTCAAACGGCCCAAATGCAGGCTTCTTCCCCCGGAGAAACGAATGCCCCGCCGGCTTCGGAAGGTGAAACCCCAACCCCGACTGAAGAAGCACCGGAGACAACGCCAAAAGACGAATTATCGGGTTTCCTCGATCCAATGCGTTTCTATGCCCAGCCAGACGGAAAGCCTATCCCGCCCCTAGGCAAGCAAGCACCCAAACGGATTCAATTGGGTATTGCCCTCTTTGCCTACAGCGGGGCACAAGGAGTTGGTCCCAACTTTCGCACCCAAGGCGAGGCATTGGAGCTGGCCGAGGGCGCACTGAAAAGTGCTGAAATCAACTTCGATCATGCGGTGGGCCTTGGCGACCCCGGCTCCAACAAAAATATTGGCTGGGTACGCCAAGGCGTCTTGGAGCCTCAAGTCGAGCGAGCGGTCTTTGCGCTGAAAAAGGGTCAAATCCTCGAAAAACCGATCGATAGCCCCCGTGGCTTCTGGGTTGTGAAGCGAATTCGCTAAGAATTTCAGCCATCAAAGCCAGATTTTCTTACTGAACGTCTGGTGCGTAACCGTCGTCTTTCGTAGAGTCTGTAGAGATTCGGCCGCCATGACGACACCATGCAAACCACCGTCGCTTGCTGCTCTGCAGACAGAGCTGGCGCATCCAGAGCTTGAGAAGAGCACTGCTTATTTAAGACAAGAGGCCGAGGAGTCAACATCCGAGGAACTCAAGGCCTTGGTCGCCCATGATCAGGCACGAACCTCGATTCGTCTCAACCAGCAGACTCAAGCCGCGCGCGAATCTCTTCAAGCCACCAACCTTCTTCCCGAGGGCATCGAAGCTCTCGAAACGC
>JAKVCH010000368.1 GCA_022447485.1 Polyangiaceae bacterium
GCTGTCCGCGACCGTCAGAGCGACAGCTGGCTGGAACGACATGTCGCCAAGGGGCATCGCCTCGAAGGCACTGTACGTGTTTTAGCAAACGGAGAAGCCATACCTCAGAATGGTGGGCCTCAATTAGGAGAAGCTCTCTATTTCACATCTGGCGAGCGAGAATTGGTAACCAGTCTACTTTGCGAGGTCGCTCGGCCGTCGCGCTCTACAATTCAAGAATATTCTTAACGACCTATTTCATTAACTAAGAATAGCTTTTCTACAGCCGGCACTTCTTTTGCTGGCTGTTTTTTTGTTGGTTTCAGAGAGGTTTTTCAAAAAATAGAGCTTTCAGATCCAGCGCTTCCAGACCCAGCGCTTTCGGATTATCATGATCCGGTCCTCTGCCGATTTCGATGCGGTAGAAGAGACAATCTTTCATCATGCAACAATCGCCGTTTACAGTGATCGTCTCTCAGAGGGGACGCGAGGTGCAACGTCTCGACTTCAGCTCGGATGAAATTTCTGTCGGGCGTGTGCAGGGCAATCAAATTGTTTTGCCGAAGGGCAATGTCTCCAAAAGACATGCACGAATTCTACGTCGAGAAGATCGGTTTATCGTCACTGATTTACAGAGCACGAATGGTACCTACTTGAATCGTCGGCGAATTGACCAAGCGACGATCGTCAGGAGTGGCGATAAGATTTACGTCGGGGACTTTGTTTTGCAAATTCTCGACGACTACGAGAAAGACTCATCAGAAAAAGGAGGCGCTTCTTCCGCCTTGCCAGATTTAGAGAATCGGCAAGGTTTAGCCGCTAAAGGGTCTGATTCTTCAGCTCCCTTCTCTGTGCCGACTGTCACCGTGCCCGATTCCATGCGCATTTCAACTCGAGACGTGGTCGAGCAATTCAGCGCTAGCGCTTCGCCTTCGGCCGAGGGTAGCTCCGATTCATCTTCGCCTTTTTCGGCGCCACCGGGCAGTCTTCGAGATGCTCCGCCGGTTGACTCTTCGGGTGTGGCTTACACGCAAAGACCCTCTTCCTCTCCCGCCGCTTCGACTGCATCTCCAGCCGCGTCCTCGGTACCGGTGCGGGGGGGGCGTGCCTTATCCTCTTCGACTGCACCTCACTCATCGGGCGCGCCTCCACGTTATAGTGATTCGGCCAATTATCCGGAAGGTAGTAACGCTAGCCAGCGCATTTCAGACCTTGCTCGAGCGCAGCGATTACTTGTCGCACAATTGATTCAGGAGGTGCTCGATGAGCATGGTGAACCAGGCCTTTTCCCCGCCGAGGAAAAAAAGGCAGAGCATCGAGAGCACGTCTTGGCTCTCGTCGAAGATTTGATGATTGAGGGTCGAGTGCCTGTGGGTACAGACGCTGAGACTGTGGCGAATCAGGCGCTTTCGGAGCTTCATGGCTGGGGTCCCTTGAGCGAATTGATCGAAGATCCGGCAGTCACAAGCATCTCTGCCCCGAGTTTTGATAGCCTCTTCGGCACTCGCGATGCGCGGCAGCAGTCTTTTCCACCGGGGTTTTCTTCGGAGCAGAGTTTTGAGTGGGCCTTGAAAAGAATCTGTAAGAAGTCTGGTACTCAATGGCCTGAAAGCGGCATGATTGAGGGGGAGCTAGAGGACGGCGTCCACTTCAATGCACTTGTGGGCGGCATTGCATCGAGCGGTCCGCTTTTTCACTTGAGAAAACCCAGAGAGATTCGTAGCTCTCTCGATGAGCTGGTGCGTCGCGGGGTCTTGTCGCGCGCGATCGCGACTTTTCTGACCCAATGCGTTAACTCACGTCTGAATATTTTGATCGCGGGCCCTTACGATGAAGGTGCGCACAATCTTTTGAGTGCTTTGGTAGCCTCTTCTCGAGAGCGGGTTATTGCCGCTTCCGACTTTGACGATATCACCGGGGGTGACGAAGGCGCAGTGCGCCTGCGACTCGATCGAGGGAGTCGCAAGGTGCGTAAGATTTTTGAGATGGTATCAACGATTCCCCAGTCGCGCTTGGCAGTGACGCTTTCGACGCCGGAAGTAGCGCTAGCTACTGTAGAAGCTGTTGGAGGGGGAGCGAGCGGCGTAATGGCTTCGGTCCGAGCGGCTAATCTCGAGAGGGGCTTGTTGCGTTTACCTGCGGATATTGCGTCGTTGCGCTCTGGTATTGGCTTGGAATCCGCAACGGGCTGGGTCTTGAGTGCCTTTGATGTTGCTGTGGAAGTGGCCCGGCTTCAGGATGGTCGAATTCGAGTGTTGCGAGTGGCAGAGTTGAGCCGCAACGAAATCGGCACCATCACGGCGCATGACATCTTTCGTTTTTCTGTATCTCGGGTGGCCGCCGGTGGAGCGGTCGAAGGATCTTTTTTGGCCCTTGGCCATGTTCCGCGGGTCGCAACGCGCATGCAAGCCCTGGGTCAGAAAGTCGAGCCTGAACTCTTCCAGGTGACGGGTAGTCGTCCTGAGAACCGTTAGACAAGCAACAGGCTACTTGTCATTTTCTGGCCGCCCAAGTTGTTAGCGAAGCTTTCGGCTGGTGGCGAAGCTTCCGGTTGTCAGCGAAGCTTCGCAGCTGCCAGCGAAGCTTCCAGCTGTTAGCGAAGCTCTGCGACAGCCTGTTGTACTTGACGACTAATTTTTCTCTTCTTCATCTTGCCCACTTTATCGATCATCGTAACGCCGTTGAGATGGTCGAGCTCGTGTTGAATTGCTACGGCCAAGAGACCATCGGCGTCGAGGGAGAATTCTTCTCCTTGAGCATCTAATGCTTTGACGCGCACGGTTTCGGCTCTTTTCACATCCTCGTTCGCCCCTGGAAATGAAAGACAGCCTTCATTAAACATTTGCTCGCCGTCCATCTCGGTAATTTCCGGATTGATGAACACTCGCAATTCACTGGGAGCGTCTTCGTCTGCGCAGTCGATGACGAAAATTCGTTTCAAGATACCAACCTGGTTGGCTGCAAGCCCGACGCCGGCCGCGAGATACATCGTCTCGGCCATATTTTCGGCCAAAACACGAATCTCTTCCGTGACTTCGGCGATAGGTTCGGCGACGGATTTCAATGCTGGGTGCGGATAGTGGAGGATCTCCAAGGCTGCCATGATACTTGAGGGTTATCACCAGCGTCCGGCTCTAGCAAATTGCCTATCTCGGTCTGTTTGAGCGCATGGCGACTTCAATTTTCTTACGCGCCTAAAAACGAGCAAGCAGAAACCATAGCTCTTGATAGAAATAGAAGAGCTTATCGGCCCGCTTGGCTGTACTGGAGGCGTCCAGTGACATGGGCATCATTGCCATGGAGAGACCATTGAGGAGAGGCAATGCGAGGCGCTTCAGCTGGGGTCTCTGGACCGGCCCAATCGACAGCGCCAGGTCGACCGCGAGGTCCAAGTAAGATCGGAGCCATAAAAGCATGAAGTCGGTCAACGAGCTGGCCGGCGAGAAGGCTGCCCGCAAGCTCGGCTCCGCCCTCGCAAAGAACACTGACGACTTCACGCTTGGCAAGCTCCTGCAGGGCAACGCTCATATCACAGCGGCCTTCGGCGGTGGCTGGAAGCAAAATAACGCTGAGGCCCCCTTCTTCGAGAGTTGCGATTGCTTCTTCGGAAGCGGCCTCGGTTGTCAGTACGCAGGTGGGAATATCTCGTGCAGTTTGAAATAGCTGACTATCGGTTGGCAGGCGCAGCTTGCTATCGACGATCACGCGTACCGGATCCGGGCCCTTCGTCGCACGCACTGTTAGTTGGGGGTCGTCCGCGAGAACCGTATTGATTCCCACCATCACGGCATCATGGCGGGCTCGTAGTTCGTGGCCATAGGCGCGAGATTCCGCAGATGTAATCCACTTTGAAGCACCGGTACGAGTTGCAATGCGCCCATCGAGAGAGAGTGCTAGCTTGAGGGATAAGAACGATGAGCCTGTCGTAATAAACTGGGTCCACGTCTCGATGAGCTCTGCGCTTTCTTTTTCGCAGACTGATACCAAGACCTCGATTCCAGCTGCCCTCAGTCGCTCGATTCCTTTTCCTGGAACATTGGGATTGGGGTCCCGTTGGGCTACCACGACACGTGCGATA
>JAKVCH010000369.1 GCA_022447485.1 Polyangiaceae bacterium
TCGAGAGCGGAGATGAAAAGGTCTTCGAAAATCCCGGTGTATGTCCAAGAGAGCGCGAGCGCTCCGAGCAGATAAACGAGAAGCGCGACAACGCCCACCCCGCCACGCGCGATTACCGAACCTTTCATCATATCCTCTTGATCGGTGGTCATCGTCCAGTGTCACTGGTCCCTAGCGGGCCGACTAGCCTTACGAGTGCCGGCCAAAGTCGCTAAGTTGAAGCTCCCTATTTCATTCTGACCTCGTCTTGGCCGCCCTTCCAAGGGATTATCCCGGACGAGCAATGACACTCGTCCTGCCGACCGTTGGTACACGCCGCACTGCCGTCAGGACAGACGCAGGAAATTCCGCCCATGCTCTCGCAAGTGCCGCCTTCCGAGGGCTGAATATCTGGGGACGGTTTCGATTCAGGCACCATCGGTGCTGGCGCCCACTTTTGCTCAATCATCTCTTGATTCGGAAGGTAAGTACGCAGAAGCACGTAAAATCTACCCTCAGGCGCGGGCAGCCAATTCGAGACGAGCTTTTCATCTTCTGGCGGTTCATGGCTCAGCATGAAAGAGAGGCCTCCGTCAGCATCAGAATAGATATAGTAAATGGCCTCAGCTGGATCGTTCGCAACGATGCCATAGAGTGATTGCGTGCTCGCACGCACGCACGAGAAAATTGCCCGTACTTCCGGCACGACCAAGGTCACGATTGGGAATAAACCAGCCGTTTTTTGGTTTCGATCCATAACCGCTCTTCGTTGCATGTACGACATCCATCAGGCCACGGCGGATTCCGCTATCGCGATACCCTTGGAAGACCTTTTCGCTTTCGGGGTCGTCCAAGTTGAGGTTATTGAGCACATCTTAACTCGCCTTGAAGATTTCGCGTTCTTTTTCTGGAATGCCTCCCTGCTTCATCGACTCAGTTGCCAGGCGTAGAAATTCTACCGGACTCTCTTTGGTGACCTGCTTGAGAACATTACCCATGCCTCCCTTCGCTCGAAAAAGTTCAGTTAACTTGGGCGAGAGGTTCGCTACCTGGGGAGCCGCAGCCCGAGGAGGGTTGTCTTTTCCAAAGTCACTCAATGCGACCAAGCGGTACTTTTCCGGAATTTTATGCACATTTTTCACATCAACGTCACCTTTCACCAGAGTGCGCCCTAAGAGAAAAATCCATTTGGTGGGCGCTTCGGCCAGGTGAGTCACCCCATCAGGTAGGGTGCCTTTCCAACCTGGAGGGGTGATCACATATGCTCCACCCTTTTGCCCTGTAGTGCGAGTCCCTACGTACGCAAAGTTATCGCTCGAATAAGAGGCAATTTGAATCGTCCAGTAGCGGTCTTCGACATCCATATCTGGAGTGATGAGCACCATTGGCTCCTCGCCCACATAGGCCCAGGCAACCGAGTACATCGTATCGTTGTTCGGTGAACCACCGTCTCGATAACTCGCCGTCGTCAATGCCTTTTGATGCCAAAACTGATTGTGAGTGTCAGTGGGTCGGCCCTCGGAAGCGCCCTGGGCCGGAAGCCCCCACTGATGAAGGAGCAGGTAATTAAAAAGTAAGGAAACATCGTCACCACGGATTGCTCGACGGTGGCCTCCGTAAAGTGCTTCTGCCAAGGCTCTTTCAAGTCGCGAACCTTCTGCACAGTTGCCTGCACCTTTTCAACTCGGTCCTTCACCTAGTCTTTCACCTAGTCTTTCACCTTTTCGCCACATCCAGAAGCGATCAGGCCAGAAGCTAGCAGGCAGAGGGCGGCGTAAGAAAAACGAATTAACAGAGAGCGAGAAGAACGAATCATGGTCGCTATGAATACCATTGAAAGTGCAACAGGTACGCATCAGATACTTCTACGCGTTCAAGTTGTAGCTAGAGCGCAGCGAAATGCTCTACTTCTTTTCGGAAGCGCGCTCGTAGCCCAGGACGCACGCTCGTGACAGAAAATGTCCACGCTTTGCTGGAAAAGCTCTGTCTCTTGACCTGACTTTCTCTGATCAGCCCGTCCTTGACGGCTGCCCCGCAACTCATTTTATCCAAAAATAAGTAACAGATGTATCTCGAGAGCTTGATGCTATGAGCCCTGTAGAAAAGGAACCAATGATGAATGTTTTACGCTGGGGGCGCTCAGCCTACGAAACCGAGGCCAGTCTTGCTCTCGAAGCAGAAAAGATTCGACTCTTGGGTGGAAGCTGGCGACATGCGCCCGATGCTCAGCTGCCCCAAGATGCTCAAGCCAATGTACTGGTGATCAATAGTGGCGTTCGAGTCACTGCAGAGGTCCTGACTCAAACTCGCTGTCAGCTAGTGCTGGCTACCACCTCTGGGGTCGATCATGTCGACTTAGCAGCGTGCCGTGCAGCGAAGGTAGTTGTAGCCCGCTGTCCCCTCGCTCGCCGTGATGCCGTCGTCGAGCACGCCCTCGCGGCTATGGTCTGGCTAAGACGGCGCCTGACGCCTCTGCAAGAGGCCGCACAAGTGGGTCGCTGGGCCCGCGCAGAACTCCCTCAACTCAAACCGAATGGTATTCATGGTGCCACGATCGCAGTGATTGGTCTCGGAGTGATCGGCCAGCAGATGGCCACCATCTTGCAGCTGATGGGAGCCAAGGTGCTGGGTGTTGACCCAGCAGTGCAGGCAGAGCACATCGAAAATCTTCCCCTCGATGAAGCGCTCACACGAGCTGATATCGTGACTCTTCATTGTGGACTCAATGACACAAATCATCAGCTGCTGAGCCGTAAGCGGCTCTCCGCCCTCAAAGAGCATGTCATTGTGGTGAATACAGCCCGGGGGGCGCTCCTCGACGTAGAGTTCGCCGCCCAGATGGTACACAACCATCAGCTCGCCGCGATCGCTGTTGATGTCTTCCCAGAGGAGCCCTACCCAAGCCTAAAGCAGCTCTCGCACCCTCAAGTGTTGCTCACTCCCCACGCCAGCGGCTACACCGACGACCTCGCACGACGAGTCTCAGAAGAGGTCTACACCAACTTAAAATGCTGGCTCGAAGGCTCACCTTTGCCCCATCTAGTTTTTTAAGCAAGCTCATCGTTTTGAGCCAGCTGAAGCAAGTCTTCTGGTGCAAAACTCCGCGAATGTTGTTCAACGACAGTACGCCCGCTAGCTACAACATCTAGCACAACTCTGCACTTTAGAAATTAAGATGCCAGAACCTTGGGTGTTACTTCTCGCCTGTGATCGCTGGTCATCAGTCTGTCGGGCCCTTGTTGAATTGAAAAAGGCTGGTTGCGGGGCAATTGAGACAGCGATTCAGGAATTTCAACCTAACGCTGTGACTACGTATGAGGAATTCCAACAGGGCCCAGCACCTCTAGGCGCTCTCGAATGTCGATGAAGGGCGTCGTCGAGTGGTGCTTCGTGATGGTCGCTGGAATCAATGCTTTCTGGTTTTTGATCTTAGTGAGCACTTCTACCAACCGGAAGACGAGGTCACGGAGAGCAAGGTGAAGCTCATGCATCCACGCAAGGACGCCCCTCAGAAAAGCAACGACGCGCTCTTCTTCGCCCACTCTTCATTTCCGAAACACCGCCCGCCCTTTGAACGCATTCTTTTGGGAGAGCGCACCCCATGCGCGGCTCTTGAAAAATATGATAAAGAGCTAACTTCGAGCGGGCTAGGCCGTTAAAGCTCCCTAAAACGCAGTCATGGGGATTGTGAGCGACTCTGTGTGGTCACCCGCGGCCACGTTGTTGCGCTGAAGAGTCATCAAAGTGCTCGTACCCTGGAACCACTGTTGGGCGTAGGAGCATTCTTCGGCCAATGCCTCTTCACAAGAATTGCACGACGTGACGCTGATGAGAACGTCGTCCCCGTTCCTCGGCCCAGGCGTTTCGAAGCTGAGCCCCGCATGCTTGGAGTCCACTTCAATCTCGACCCGAGTCTCCACAATGGGTGGAGCTACTATCAAACGAGTGCGAGGCGTCTCGAAGGTGAGCTTGCCGCTTGAGCACTCAAGGTCAGCAGATGCGCCTTTCACAGCAGACACGTCCCAGCTTCCTTCATTTCCACGAGGGCCAATTGCGGCTGGTGTCGCACTGATGACCC
>JAKVCH010000037.1 GCA_022447485.1 Polyangiaceae bacterium
ATTTCGGCCAACTTTTCCGGCTCTTTCTTTGCCAGGTCCTTCAACTCTCCGGGGTCATCCTTCAAATTGAAGAGCATTTTTTTCCAGCCGCTTTCAAAGACAATTAATTTCCAATCGCCCACGACAATGGCCCGTCGATGGGGGTTGTTGGTATCTTCGGCTAACTCCAAAAGAATCGGTTCACGGTTACCCGGCTCTTCCGCGCCATAGACTTCAGGCACTAAACTGGCTCCCTGAAACCCCTCCAAAGCCTCCATCCCCATGAGATCGACAATGGTCGGCGCTACATCGATATGGGTCCTGGCGGCCTTGATTCGCTGAGGATCGGCCCCTGGGGCCTTAATAATAAGGGGAACTCGAGTCAGGACATCCCAGATCTCAAAAGCATGCTTGTACATATCATGCTCGCCAAAAGCCTCACCGTGATCGGCGCTCACGACGATAGCGGTTTTTGATGCCCAAGGCTGCTGATCAATAAAGTCGAACAGCTCTCCTAGCCACTTATCCGTATGCCAAACCTCAGAATCGTATCGACCACGATTTTTCTTTCCAAAGTCTGGGGCATCGTCATGCTTCACGTACTTATCGTGCGGGTCCATGAAGTGACTCCATAAGAAAAACTGACCCTCAGTGTTTTTCTTTTCGGAAAGCAACTCAATGATGGCTTTCACACTTTTCTCGCTCGTGACGCTCTCGTCGGTTTGGGAGTTCCACGTAAGCCCTGGAACCATCTTCCAAATATCAAAGCCTTGTTTGAGCCCTGGCGCTCGATCAAAGTAAAGGTGAGCATGAACGGCCATGGTCCGGATCCCCTTGCTTTGCATCGATTCGGTCATCCATTCATTCGAATCAAAATAATTCGTAAAGAAGACTCCCGTGCGATAGAGAGTCGACGCGAATTGTCCAGTCATCAAAGTCGCAACCGTCTGAGCGGTATAACTCGATGTAGAGCGATGATTTTCGTAGACCGTTCCTTCCTTCGCTAGCTGGGTTAGATGAGGAGCAATTTCTTTTTCGTAGCCCTGCCAGGGCATATCGGATCGCAAAGCATCGACTGTAAGCAGAATCACGTTCAAAGGCTCAGCAGGACGCGTGAGCTTCGGCTCTTCGGGCGGCGGCTCCGGGGCCTTTGGTTCAGCAGGAGCGACCTGCACCGGAGCACTCTCCTGAGGCTTGTCTTTTGGAGCCGAATCACAAGCGCCCATCGTCAGGACAGAAGCTACGGCTAAAGAGGTAAAAATCGGCCGCAAAAGTCGGCCCGTCGCTAATGACTCACCGCAAGGCCAGGAAGACGGATAAAACGATACTTTAAAGCGCTCGAGAATACTCACCCTCTCTCGTTAAACGCTTCTGGAAGACGGGGCAAGGGCTCAAGGTTTTTTCAAGAAAAGCCCGGCTTTCTTAGCCTATCGCTACTAATATTGAAGTTGCAAAAAAGATAGCTATGCCATCGACAATGGAAGAACTGGCCCAGGGACAAATCCATAAAATGCTGACAAAGCTTGTCGAGCCTGTCGAATATGCCCTGCCGATTGGCGATGAAAAGTTGCCTTTGAATCCCTACCTTGGCCAAACAATACGACTCCGCCACCTAGGTCAAATCACCTGCGTCGGCTGCGGACGAATCACAAAAAAAAGCTTTGCCCAAGGATATTGTTATCCTTGTTTCACAACGAAAGCGGCTTGTGATCGCTGCATCATGAGCCCCGAGCTTTGCCACTTCGCCGCGGGAACCTGCCGAGAGCCTGATTGGGCGAAGGAGAATTGCTTTGTCGACCACTTTGTCTACCTAGCTAACTCCTCTGGACTCAAGGTGGGCATCACTCGCCACACTCAAGTACCAACCCGCTGGATTGACCAAGGAGCCCGTCAAGCCATCAACTTATTCCGCGTGAAAACGCGTCAGCAAAGCGGCTTTCTGGAAGTAGCATTTAAAGCCCATGTCAACGATAAGACCCATTGGCAGCGCATGCTGAAAGGGGAACCCGAGTGGGTCGATCTGAAAGCTCGTCGGGACGAATTGATCCCCCTCGTAAAAACACCCCTGGAGAGACTTCAAAATGAGCACGGAGTCGAGTCATTCGAGTTCTTACCCGACGCAGAAACGGTCGAGATAAAATACCCTGTTGTCACCTACCCGACGAAGGTGAAGTCCTTCAACCTCGATAAGGTGTCGACCGTTGAGGGGACGCTCCTCGGCATCAAAGGGCAATATCTGATTCTCGACACCGGTGTGATTAACTTGAGAAAATATGGTGGATACCATATCGGCTTCGACGCCTGAGCTTAACCGAGCTGCTTCCGATTCAGACCTGGGCAGGCTCAACACGGCACAGGCTCAACACTGCGCAGGCTCAACACGGCACAGGCTCAACACTGCGCAGGCTCAACACTGCGCAGGCTCAACACTGCGCAGGCTCAACACTGCACTCTGAGGGTTGACTTACCCCCACCCAATTCGATCAAAGCTATCTTTGAGTCAATACGCTCCAGCAGCGCATTGACATGACTAATAATGCCAACTTGGCGCCCATCTCCCTGCAGATAGCCTAAAGCTTGAATCGCGACCTCTAACGTTTCACCGTCAAGGGTGCCGAAGCCTTCGTCCAACAGTAAGGTCTCAATCGGCATCGTCTTCGTCTTCAGGTCAGACAAGCCCAGGGCCAATGCGAGGGAGATCAAAAACCTTTCTCCTCCAGATAGGCTTCTTGTCGAGCGCTGGCTTCCTACTTGATACAAGTCCTGCACTTGAAACTCTAAAGAAAGCTCCCCATTCTCTTTCTTCTGTTCCAAACGATAGCGTTTCGACAAGCGCTCAAGATGACGGTTAGCAGCGTTGACTAATCGGCGTAGGTTCAAGGCTTGGGCGAACATCTGAAAAGCCCCACCTTCATTTCGACCAATCAAACTGTTCAAGCGCGCCCAAATTGCAGCTTCGTCTCGCAGCTTCTCCAATTTCGATCTGAGCTCTTGCTCCTGACGCCGACGCTCTTGCAGTTGAGCAACAACATCGGAAAGCCGCGAGAGCTGCTCCTCTTTTCGACGAACATCTTGCTCGGCTTCGCTTTTTAGCTCGACTAGATTCAATTCAAGAATTGAATCTTTGATTTGCTCTTGAAAAGGGGCCGCGACTTCCTTTTCACTTTTCTGATGAAGCTTCAGGGCAGTCTGCCTTTCAAGTAACTTTGCCTCTAGCTGCGATACCAAGCGGCCCAATTCGAGTCTTTCTTGCTGAGCCTTCGCAACGACCTCCGAACTGAGGCGTAACGCTTTGAGCTCTTCGACTGACTCGAGGCAGGCACCCTTCAGCCAATGGTCCAATTCTTCATTCAATGATTTTACGGCCGCGCTTCCACTCTGCACGAGCGCCTCAGATGCAGAAATCTCTTTCTCTAATTGCTGTACTCGCTCTTGTGCACGTTGGTATCTCTCTCGACTCTCTTGTTGATTCCTTTTTGCTTCCTGAGCAAAAGAGGTCAACCGAAGGTGTTGAGCGAGGGGCTCCTCCATCTTCTGCCACAACAAAGATAGCTCTGGGGAAATTCCACTCTTCTTCGGATCAAATTTACTTTCTCGAAAGAGAGCCGCCTTCGCCTCTCGATATGCTTCAGTAGATTTCTGCTTTTGCAGCCAATCATCATGCAGCTCAGGAGCTGAGGGCTCGCTCGCTAGAACCTGTTCCCAAAAAGCTTGCCAAGAATGGGCAGCCTCTTGATAAGCCTCTCGTTGTTGAACCAGATCTTGCTGAAGATCACTCTTCTCTCGCTCAGCCGATTTTCTGCGCTCAGATTGCTCTTGCCAAGAAGTGCGAGTACTCGCCCAATGAGGACGTAACTCCCCAAGCTCAGCCCGCAGCGAAGAAAACCCCTGAGCCAGCTCCTCGGCCTTCGTCCAAGTCTTCTGCCGAGAAGCGCCCTCCTGGGTTTTTTCCTCTAAACGCTGCTCGACTTCTTCAAGAGTACACTCTGGCGAAAGGTGAAACGACAAAAACTCCTCCCCGCGAACCTCAATATTGTGGCGAACTTTTTCTTTTTCTCTCTGAATTTCTTCGCCCAGCAGCTCTCTCTTAACCCTTAACTTCTCGGACTTTCCTTGGGCTAACTTTAATTCTTCAGAAACTTTTCGAAGCCTTTCCTCACCCTGAAGCAGCGCACGCCGCGTCTCCTCTACCGCACGTACCTCCGAGCGTTCCTCGGCCTGAGCTATCAACTGAGCAGGATGCTCCAAAGAGCCACATAAAGGGCAAGGCTTCCCGTCTTCCAAGACATCTCTTTGCAGGGCAATAGCCGCTAGTTGCTCCTGCGCCCTCAACAGCTTCTGCCGCTCCCGATCGAGAGAGTTTAACTGGCTCTGTTCTTTCTCTCGACTTCTGAGTTCATCAGCTGCCGCCTGCACTCGTTGTTCAAGCACAGGTAGTTCCCCCTCAAGCACAGTCAATTGACGACGAAACTGATTTCGCTCCTGAAGGGTGGTCTTGATGCTCTTTAAACCTTTGTAGTCCTCGCGGGCAGCAGTTAATTCTTTCTCTAACTGGGTGACAGCTATTTTAAGTAAAGAGTCTTGGGCACTGGCCCATTTTGTCAATAGCTCCAAGTCCTGGCCAAACTTCTGCTGCGCAGACTTGATACTCTGCGCTTCAAAGTCGCCATCCCCGATGCAGGGCATTGTCTTTTTCTCGGCAAAGAATGAGCTGCCTAACTCATGAAAACAGTCGAGCATCTCCTCACCATTATTCATTTGGGACATTTGCCGCCCAATACGCCGTCCTGCAGCAATGATGGCTCGCAAGTCATTTTCTGTTTTCTCTTCGACTCTGTTCAACTCCTTCAAACGCCTGTCGAGTTGCTCAACCCGTTGAAAAGCCGAGCCGAACTCGCGAAAGCAGGACTGAAGGCGTTCCCATCGGGAAAGCAGCTGAGGCTGGAGCTCATGGGTCCTATCCAAGACGCGTGCATTTTTCTCTGCCAACTCAGCCAAGCCGGGCAACGGAGCAGCAACGGCCTCGGTCTCCTTGAGCAATTCCAGGCTTTTGACTCGGTCTCGCTTGAGCTCCGAACTCCTTGCAACAACTTGATCAATCAAAGAAAACCCAGGCTGGCCGCGCTCATGCTGCGCCAAGCGCAACTTCATCTCTTGAAAACCTTGCTCACGGCGCTGCAGTTCTTTTTCCTCATCAAGAGCGGACTGATAGTTCGAAGCTAAGCTCTGACATTGATTCTTCCAGCGCTCAGCAACCCCTACTTTGGCTAGATAATCGCGCGCTAAGCTTAATTCCTCGGCACCTCTTTGGCGGGTGGCCTGAGACTCTTGAAACTCACTAGCACTGGGCGCTTGGGCTTCGCTAATCTGCCCGCCCAATAGCTTCAGCCGTCGGTTAAAAACTGAATTCAACTGAGCCGCCCGAGCCCCCAGTTTTTGATAGTCACCGGTATCCGTCAAACGCTCCAAAAGCTGCGCACGCTCCAAGGAAGTCGCCGCCAAAAAACGATCAAACTGTCCCTGAGCCAATAACATCGAACGCTGAAAATCAAGGGTCGAGAAACCTTCCAACACCTCAGAAAATGCCTGCTGGTACTCTTTGACCTTGGCACTAGCGGCTAACTGGACCCAATCGCCCTGATCCCAGCGATAGAGCGCACGAACCGGTGATTGAAACTTACCATCTGGCTTCTTCCTGGCTCGACGCAGAAAGAACTCCGCTCGGTACCGGCCCCGGGATCCGTCTTTCTCAATCTTTGAGAAGGTCAGCTCTGAGAAAGCTTCAGCTGTGCCGCGACTCATAATTTCGCCAATTTGTCGAGACGCGACTCCTCCTTGGCGATCGAGTCGGGGTGTCTCTCCGAAAAGGGACAGACTAACAGCATCCATGATGGTGCTCTTCCCCGCGCCCGTTGGACCGTGAATCAGGAAAAGACTCACGTCACCCAAGGCGCCCTCGAAGTCCACTTGATGGTCACCATAGAGACTGTTCAAATTCCTCAGCTTCAAAAAGTGCAGCTTCATTTGCTAACCTCCCCAAGCGCTTCTTCCCCGGCGTCCTTCAACAGGCTTTCAAACTCAGGTTCAGGCAAATTTTGCAACATCTGCAGCGCATGATTTAACTCCTGGGTTTCCGCCTCGCCTCGCGCCTCGCAGAGCTCAGCAAAGACGTCCATCAGCGCCATCTCTTCTAGGTGCAACACTTTGCTTTCCTGGGAAAACTCGTGTTGTGTTAGTAAATATTCCTTCAATTCGACCAGCAAGAACTCCCCTTCAGGAGCAATGCTCAACACCAACTCTTGAAGACGCTGAAAGAGCAAAGGCTCTGCGCCTTCTACACCAACCTCAAGAGATAGGAGTGCGGGTAGCTCCCCCGTCACAATGCGGAGCTTTGCAATTTCTTCTTGGATCGCAGGCAGGGCGCCCTTGAACGTAAGAAGCCGCCTCTGAACAGGCACGGTCACCATTTCAATACTCGGCTCTGAGCCCTTCTTTATATTATCGACCAGTAAAACATGTCGAGGCCGAGCGCCCTCAGGAAAGCTCATCGGCAAAGGCGAACCGCTGTACCAAACCCTTGCTCTCTCGACAGGGTAGCATCGATGAATATGACCTAGCGCTACATAAGAGATGCGAGCATCAAAAATGGAAGAGCTCAAGGCGTCGATCTGCCCCACCCGGTGTACCTCTCTTGGACTATCGCCAGCTCTAGCTTCGCCGATGGTGAGGTGACCAGTGGCAAAGAGCGGAACTTGAGGGAAACGCTCTTCTGCCGCATCTGCAAGCCATGAATAAATTTCCCGAAATTTATTCTGCAGCTGCCCTCGAAACACATCATCTTCACCAACCGTCGCACGCACGCCTAAACGGTACTCATGAAGATAGGGTAAGGCCGCCACCACAGCGACTGGCGACTGAGCAGAAGCGCTCTGCTCGGTCGCTCTTTCCTCCTGACGCAAGAAAATGGGAATCAACGCTTTTGACACTACCTCATCGCGTTCAGCCGACTGCAGGCCCCCCACCACATGAACGCGCAGCCCTGAAAGGATCGTCGCCGGAGCCTCTAAAACAGCAGAAGAGTCATGATTACCACCAACGATAACCACGGCCGACAAGCAGGAGCCACCCGCTCGAGACAAGAAAGAATAATAGAGCTTCAGCGCTTCATTGGACGGCTGCATTCCATCGAAAATATCTCCAGCCACGACTAAAACATCGACAGCTCGCTCTTCAATCACTGCCAAGAGCCACTCAAAGAAGCGCTCATGATCTTGATGCCGAGAAAATCGACCCGTGGAAATTCCAAGATGCCAATCTGATGTATGAAGCAAACGCACGAGCGCAGCCTGCTAGAAGTTGAGCTTATTGCAAATCAGATAGGACATTTACGGTCAATCATGGCTTTTCTGGCAGGTGACCTGCTGGCGAGTCTCACCAATGCCGTCAATTCCATATTCAACCCAATCGCCCTGTCGTAAAAATCGGGGCGGTTCGAAACCTAACCCCACACCCGAGGGCGTACCAGTAGAGATCACATCACCCGGCAGGAGCGTCATATGCCGACTGATCTCTGCGACTAACCGATCGAGAGGAAAGACCATCTGGCTGAGCGTCGACTCTTGGCGCAGCTCACCATTGACTTTCAGCCATATTCGCGAGGAATCAAAGTCGAACCCTGTTGCTCGAACTAAATACGGGCCCAAGGGACAAAAAGTGTCAGCACTCTTGCCCTTCACAAATTGCCCACACCAATTCTTCTGCCAATCTCTTTCCGAGTAGTCATTGCAAATCGTCAGTCCAGCAACGGCACTCAGAGCATCTTCTTGGCTGATACTTCGACACACCCTTCCTATCACACAAGCTAATTCTACCTCGTAGTCGGTATGCTCTGAACCCTCAGGAAGGAGTAAATCGTCGCCACTCCCGCAAATCGCCGTGGTTGCCTTCATGAAAATCTTGGGCGCCGTCGGCACCTTGGCCCCTGTTTCGGAGGCATGGGCGCGATAGTTCAAGCCGACCGCAATGACTTTTGAAGGTCGGGTCACAACAGGCCCTAATCTGTGCTCGTTGAGATTCACCACTGGACATTGGCTCTCATGCCGTAGAAGCCAGTCCTCCAAAAACGAAAAACCTCCCTGACAAAAAAACTCCTCGCCATAATCATAGCCGCAGGCACTGACATCAAGAACACGCCCCTGCTCAGTGATCACCCCGGGACGCTCCTGCCCCTTCTTGCCAAAGCGTAATAACCTCATGAAAAGAATTGTTGTGAGACTGGCTCGTAAATCAAGTCCTCCCACCAAAAGATTCAGGAGCTTGGGTTACTTCACAAAACACCAACGGTTATCTCTCTGAATATCAAAATGCAGATGTTCCGCATGGGCAGCATTATAATTGGGGGTCAAAAGGTGGTGAAAAGAACCTTTCCTCGCCAAATCGCAAATGAAGTCCCTCATTTTCTTTGCTCCAGAAAGAGCTAATTCGGAGTGATTGGCCTGATACAGAACAGCCTCGGGGCCACAGGTTTCGCTTCCAATTTTACCGAGAAAGCCATCTTTGATCTCGACCTCCTGCTCGCCAAATTGAATCATCCCTATGTCAGCAGCTAAACCATAGGAGTGTTGGCTTTTCTTACCTTTCCGAATCTTCGCGCCTCGGCGGTAAAAGTTATCAAAACGTATCGCCGTGATATTATGCTTCTGAAGCATGGGAACAAGCTCAATCCAGGTCAAAAGGAAGCGACAGTCCTTCAACGCAATCTCCGACTTCTTGGATGGGACCCGCACGTCGATAGCAACACGGCTCCCCAACAAACGATAAGAAGTGGCGATGCCCCGCACACTCTTCCCACGTTCGAAGATCAAAGGCCCCTCTCGGTGAGCCTTGAGACGACGACGACATTGCGCTGGAGATAGATTTGCGAAACTCGATGCTTTTCCTTTCAAACGCTGATGCATCTCTGGCAGCGGCTCACGAAACGATGGGACCTTCGAGGAACCCACCTGAGCGTAGGCTTCCAGCTCGGTGCCAAGCGTCCCTAGGCCACAAATGCAAAAAAGAATCGAGCACAGCAGCTTGATAAGAATGATGCGCCAGCGAAAAGACGGGAAGAGCATCAAGAAGTTGTGCGGCCCTCAATGATGATTCGTGAAAACCTCTCGCTGAGATGGTCAAGTAAAGCGCGAACTCGAGAGGGCAAGTGACGAGAGGCCGGATAAAGGGCAAAAATACCGGCAACTCGCTGCCCCCAGCCGGGTAAAATATTGATTAACTGACCGTTACTCACCCTTTCAGAATTTCCCAAATTTGGCAGCAGCGCAATCCCTGCTCCAGCTACGGTTGCCGAGACGAGTAGAGAGAATTGATTCGCGCAGCTCGAGCCTTTCACGGCTACCTCCACCTTCTCTTCGCCTTTGTTCATTTGCCAAACTTGATGATGAGCGGAACCAAAGAGTACACAATCGTGGTTGCTCAGCTCTGCCGGGCTCGTCGGAGTTCCATGCTTTTCTAGATATTCCGGGCTAGCGTAAAGGTTCAACTCGCTGAGCCCTAAACGTTTGGCCTTCATCGATGAATCCGGCAATCTGCCTGCTCGAATCGCTAGATCGAAGCCCTCGCCGACAAGGTCGACTTTACGCTGGGTCAATTCGACTTGAATTTGGACATGTGGATGCTGTTCGGAAAACTCAGCCAAGGCACGCCCGTACTCAGACTGACCAAAATCAGATGGCGCCGTGATTCGGATCACGCCTCGTAGAAGCTCTGCGTCTTCTAAAATTTCGCGCTCCGCCTCTTCAAGTGCTTCGAGTGCTTTTGCCGCACGTTCGAAGTAGATTTCCCCCTCATGACTTAAGCTCAAGCGGCGGGTGGTCCTCTGCAATAATTGAACGCCCAACCGTTCTTCAAGCGCAGTCACCTTGCGGCTCACACTCGACTTGGGAACACCTAATTTTTTGCCAGCGCCGGTAAAACTTCGGGCTTTCACTACTTCAATAAATACTTGCGACTCGTTGAGGTCCATTGTTCCCTCCAGTTATCTAATCTTTCGCAAGCTATTCAATTCCTCGCTTCTAAGCAACAAAGAACGCGGCTTTTCTCCTAGTCTTGACCCTATTTTTCTATGGGGGGCAAAGGGTAGCAACTGATTGCAAAGCGATTCCCCTCCAAATCGCGGAAATAGGTCGAATAGCGAGAGCGCTCCTCACGGACTGCACCAGCGTCCACCAAAAGCCGTTCCCTTGAGGCGCGCTCAGCAGCATCCACACGAAAAGCAAGGAGAAAAAGGCCTCGGTCCACACCCTCTACTTCAGGTCTCTCCCGTAGAGTGCGTTCAATCATCAGAACGCCCGTGCCCAAGTCCAACCAGATAGCTCGGACTCCTGCCTCATCTTCATGTTCCGCGACCACCGGCAACTCGAAAGCCGTCGAATAGAACTTTGCTAGGGATGCAACCTCTTGGGCCCCCAAGGCCAGGTGATGTAGGAGCATGAGCATCTATCCTAAGCCGAAGCTGCAGGACAGGAAAGAGCCTGAATTCCAGCAAGCTTCTCCTTCACGTTTCGACAGAAATGCTAGGCTGATTGAATGATCCCTGTTGGGCAAAATATTGGCCTCAAAATTATAGAATTCACCAGCCACGGTGCGGAACTATCTGACGGTGACGAAAGAGTGCTCCTACCTAAAAAGTTCGTCCTGCCGACGATGCAAACAGGGGAGACACTCACAGTTTTTATCTATACGGATTCGGAAGATCTGAAGGTAGCAACAACCCAGCAGCCCTTGGCGCAAGTAGGTGACTTTGCTTGCCTCTCCGTAGTCGATACGTCCGAGCACGGCGCCTTCCTTGATTGGGGGCTTGATAAGGATCTATTTGTCCCTCATTCCCTTCAGCCCAAGCCGCTGAAAATTGGAGAAAAGACTGTTGTGGCCGTGTATTTAGATCAACGTACCGGCAGAGTAGCAGCGTCGAGCCGCTTAGCTGAGTTCCTCAATTATGATTTGAGCCAATTACGAGAGGGCCAAGAAGTCGACCTCGTCGTTTACGCCTTTCACCCTCGAGGGGCGCTTGTACTTGTCGACGATGATTATGGGGGCATCGTCTATCACTCGGAAACCTTTCAGAGAATCAGCATCGGCCAAACGATGAAGGGTTATATCCAACAGATTCGCGGAGACAATAAGCTGGACATTCGACTCCAGCGAAGTGGCGCTCGCGGAGCCCAAGACTCTCAGGCGATTCTACTTCGCCATCTGGAAGACGAAGACGGCTTTCTCCCGCTCACAGACAAAAGCCCGCCAGAGGCTATTTATGAGCTCCTCAAGATGAGCAAGAAGTCATTTAAAGCGGCAGTGGGCGGACTCTACAAATCTCAAAAAATCAACCTTGAACACGACGGGATCCGGCTGAAGAAAAGCAAAACGTGAGCTCCAATCAAAGAGCTCACGTTTATTTCGAGTCCGAATCTGCTGGTGAAGAGTGACGGCCCCTTTCAAGACACGACCAATCTCAAGATTCCTCTTCTGAGTGGTACTCTTCACCGTAGAGTTCGGGATCTAGTTTCTGGGGGCCAGGCACAATGCCCGCCAGATCAGGATCTTCATCCTCGTCGGAAGATCGCTCCTCTTTCTCGTCTTTCCGAAGTTCGCGCTTCTCGGCTTTCAATTTCTTGCGCTCAGCCGTCTCGGCGTCGCGCGTTCTCTTGGGGGAGGTTGCTCTTGCGTTCATGGAGACGCGCTCGGAAATGTCAGTTTAACGCCCGACTCGTACGAGTAAGGCTCCCCTCAACATCTTGAGCAAGACCGAAAAAGAGAAGAGAAGCAAAGTAGAATTTCTATTTTCGCTTCTATCGCTCGTAGACAGACTCTCAAGAGATTGAAGTATCTTTCTCTGGCACAAGCAGCAGCAACTAGCCAGCAAAGATGAGAAATTTCTCGGATTCAGATTGTGAGATCTATCGCAACAGTATTTTAATTTGACAGCTCTCCATTTAGCTTTTCGAGGCTCAGGGTGCACGCTTGCCGTAACCACCAAGGTCTCGCCATGCCTCGAGACAAGGACTCTTCTCTGCGAAATTTGGCAAGGTGCCTCTGAACGAGAAATTGCAGTATCTGGCCGATCAGCTCGCCTTCTTCTCCTCAGGCGACCTCCGCCCAAGCTCTCAGGTTAAGGAAGGGGAGCCATGAACGCTCTGGCTGTACCCAAGCCACTCAGCTTCTGCCCTGACGCGAAACGCAAAAGGCGCCTCCCTCGGGGAGACGCCTTTTTTTGCGCGAGTTGAGAAGAAGCTAACGCCTCAAGCTCATTCGAACGAACGCTGGTGAGTTATTCGGTGATCGCGAACTTGCCGTCACAACCAAGATCACTAAACGCCTGGACCAGGCGATCCTTCATGCCCTTTTCTCCAAGATGGGTCCAACCGCGAGGGTCAATCTGCTTCTTATTCGGCTTATCATCACCTTCTGGGTTACCGATTTGAGTCTGAAGGTAAGCATCCTTCTCGTCCATGTACTTCTAGATGGGGCTCGTATACGCCCACTGAGTGTCCGTATCGATATTCATCTTGATCACGCCGTAGGAAACAGCCTCTTCGATTTCTGCAGGAGAGGAACCACTGCCTCCGTGGAATACGAAATCAACAGGCTGCGCGCTGGTGCCACGCTCTTTCTGAATTTCCTTCTGGCTGTTGAGCAAAATCTTAGGCGTCAGCTTGACGTTGCCTGGCTTGTAAACGCCGTGAGTATTCCCGAAAGAAGCCGCACAGGTGAAATGACCCAGGCTATTTAGCTTATCGTAAGCAGCCAACACCTCAGCAGGCTGGGTGTAGAGTTTGCTGTCATCAATATCGCTATTGTCGACGCCATCTTCTTCACCGCCGGTCACACCCAGCTCAATCTCCAGAGCCATGTCGATCTTGTTCATGCGCTCAAGGTACTTGGCACAGGTCGACAAGTTCTCGTCGAGACTCTCTTCAGAGAGATCCAACATATGCGAGCTGAAAAGAGGTACGCCGTTCGCCTTGTAGTAGGCCTCACCTGCATCGAGAAGTCCGTCAATCCATGGGAGGAGCTTCTTGGCAGCGTGGTCAGTATGAATGATGACCGGAACACCATAATGCTCAGCCATCAATCGAACATGGTGAGCACCAGCGATGCCGCCAGCAATCGCTGCCTTTTGACCCTCATTGCTGAGGAACTTGCCGCCATAAAAGTGCGCGCCACCGTTTGAAAGCTGAATGACAATCGGACACTGCGCCTCTTTCGCAGCCTGAAGAGCAGCGTTCGCGCTGTGGGAGCCAATCACGTTCACGGCAGGGAGAGCTGCCTTTTGCTCTTTCATCGCTGCGAAGAGTTCGCGCATGGCGTTACCGGTGATAACTCCTGGTTTCAGCTGAATCTTTGACATAATCTATTTCTCTTTTTTGGGGGGAGGGGAAAACCGTAACACCTTCACCTCGCCTCTAAAGAGCAAGGAAATCTTCGGCGGGCCCACTCAGGCCGACGGACGGTTGCAAATCCGGGTGGCGGGCTTAGCAGCATTTCCACCATCCAGCGAGGCGAAATCTGCTCCTCCCCTTCTGAATTCCAGCTAAATCGCCTCGGGGTTTCGCTTCCATCGAAGCGCTCTCCGTGATTTTTATAAAAACCAGCCCAAATCAATCACGAATGCACCTTCCAACCGTCCCAAGCTCGCCGCCTCACAAGCACTCAAACCTTCACAGCTGCCTCCTCCTTCCACGGAATAACTCTGAGCGATGGGGATTGAAACCGAAAGCGCCGGGCCGAAACCGA
>JAKVCH010000370.1 GCA_022447485.1 Polyangiaceae bacterium
GCGATGCTCTTTTTGCCTGCGGGAGAATTTCGCACCATGGTTTTGATCGATCTTCCCCTCTGTTTTGGGACGACCGGTTCGATTGCAGCTTTTTATGCGCCGGCTGAGGTTCGTCAGGGGCGCTCTGCGTGGGGTGCAATTAAGCGTTTACCTCTTCTAATCGGGCTTGGTGCAGGTCTGGCTCCTCATTTGAGTGGCGCGGTCTGGAGCGGCTTGCGAAGTATGGCGGGTGAATTTGTTCGTACTCCGAAAAAGGGTGAAGGGCTGAGCCGTTATCGGATGGGAGCTCGTATTCCCTTGGCGGAGTTAGGGCTGGGGCTGTACTCTTGCCTTTCCGTTGTGGCTGCTTTGCAAACTGGGCATTGGTTTGCGGCGCCCTTCGCTGGACTTTTTGCCTGGGGTTATCTCTACGTGGGGTACCAGGTCGTTCGAGATCAATATGGCGCGCCGCTGTTGGCAGGCTCTTCAGAAGAGCCAGCAGTTATCGCTGAGCCCGCTTAATACAAGATGACCCTCTACCGTTCGTGAGTGAACGGGAGAGCTCGCATCTCAGTAAGTTAGCAAGACTCTCTGGTCTTGCCGCAGGTCAACCACCGTCGGATTACGACCGTGGTTGACTTGTTTTGTCGACGGATTCTACTTCAGATGGAGGGTGAGGAGAGCACTGGTAATTATCGGAGAGCAGGGGTATTCTGAGCCAGGGAACTGAGTCATGACTAAAGCTGATATTGTCAAGATCGTGTATGGGCGCCTCGGAGGCTTGTCGAAAAAACAGTCTGCAGAGGTAGTGGAGCTAGTTTTTGACACCATGAAGGAAACTCTCGGGAGGGGTGAACGTATAAAAGTCTCCGGGTTTGGAAACTTTGTCCTACGAGATAAAAAGCCCCGTCAGGGAAGAAATCCTCAGACTGGCTCGCCGATTACAATCACAGCCCGTCGGGTATTGAGCTTCAAAGCCAGCCAATTATTAAAAAATGCTCTAAACCCGTCGGTGCGGGTCGAGTCCGGTGACGGTTCGGTACAAGCTCCCTCGGATTCGCTCGATGGGGCAGCGACGAAAACGTCGTTTGAATAGAGCGATGAGGACGATTCCTCTGTGAAAGACGATAGGACCCTGGAGCAGTTATGGCTCAGCGTGTGAATTCACCCACGAAGATATTTTATCGAATCGGTGAGGTAGCGCGACAATTGGAAGTTGAGCCCCATACTTTGCGCTATTGGGAGACTCAATTTCAGGTAGTGCGGCCCAAGAAGTCGGCCAATGGCCAGCGAGTTTATCAGCGTTCCGATCTTCAAAAGTTACGCAGAATTCGCTCCTTGCTTTACGAGGAAGGTTATACGATTGCCGGCGTAAAGAAGCGTCTTCGACAGGAGGGGGTCGATTGGCTATCACGCCCGGGCTCCACAGGTGAAGTCATCGAAAAGCCTACCTTGGCATCGATACCAAGTAAGGCGGAAGTCAGCTCTGACGAGCCTCGGCGCGCTGACGCCTCGAGCGAAGCGGGTAGCGCTTTGCTGGAGACGGGCTCGGCGCAACCTAGGCCACTTCCAAGCTCGGCCTTGCAGTTGTCTCTCCCAGAGCAGCATGGCGGTGATTTGGCAGAAACTAGTGGGGCTGTTGCAGTCGATAGAGAATTCCTCGTAGAACTCCGGTCTGATCTCGTCCACGAGCTGGCCGAGTTAGAAAAATTGGTGGGCGAATGAAAATAATTCCTGCTCAACCCCTCGTTTTTGCGGGAAATTTAGGAAGTTTCATTTCTAGCTTTTCCTGGCCTTGACACTTTGTTCAGTTGTCGCGAAACAAGAGCCTTGTTGAGGAGATATCATGGCTGAAGGACTGAATCGCGTAATTCTACTGGGCAATCTTGGGGCAGACCCCGAGTTGCGTATGACAAGCGGAGGTACGGCTGTGTTGAAGCTGCGTCTCGCGACTTCTGAATCGTACTTGGACAAAAATAAACAGCGTCAGGAGCGAACTGAGTGGCATCGTGTGACTTTATGGGGACGCCGAGCAGAAGCTTTAGGCAAGATTCTCAATAAAGGGGACCGAATTTTGATCGAAGGTTCTCTTCGAACTTCTAGCTACGAAGACCGCGACGGCAATAAAAAGTACTCTACAGAGATCGTTGCGAATAACGTGGTGCTTTCGGGCGGTGGGAATCGCTCGGGAGGAAATCGCTCGGGTGGTGGAGACTTTGGTGCACCTTCGGGCGGTGGAGGCTTTGAAGAATCCGACTACGGCGGTGCCCCAGACGACGACGATATTCCATTTTAAAAGATGCCCGCGAAAGCGGGCTTTTTTTGTTGCTGGGCCAACGCTAGAATCTAGCTCAAGAGCTGTTCCCAAGAGTATGAATTTTCCATCCCTGACTTCTATTCAAGTGATGCGCCATTGAAGCGTTCCGTACTCCTTTTAGGTGAGGGTGGTGAGTTGTCCTTCACTATCCTATCACGAATGGCTTTGACTGATTTCGTGAAGCCTCCTGGCGAGATTTCATCGAAGAGTCATTCTGGTGCGTCCGATTCTCACGGCGAGCCTCGCGTCAGCGATGGTGAAACGGAGTCAGATCTATGTCTCACGGCATTAATTCAATCAGGGAATCTCCAGTCTTGGACGAGTTTTCTCTCGGAAAAGGGGCAAAAAGGAGACACTTTTCAGAAAGTGAATTTTTTGGAAGCACAGCCTGACGGCATCGATTTGGGGCTCGGTGGCGAGGACTATTTGCGACTGGCGGCAAGAGTCGATCTCATCGTTCTTTGCCCCGAACCTTCTTTTGGGGTGACGCGCAAGGGTTCACGCTTTGCTTCATTGGTGCGAATGGCGGATGAATGCGTCGAACTCTACCGTGCTGCGTGCCAGAGTGATGGGCAGCGCGAAATTCAGGTGCTGGCTCTTTCATCTTTGATGGTTTTTGGCAGCTACGCCGAAGCTATCGCGGAAGCAGATTTTCAAGTCGGTCAGCGATTTGGACATGCCATCGAGGAAGATTGGGCCATCTTCGAAAAGATTTTACGCCAAGGCATACCCCAAGACCAACTCACCTTGCTTCGTACGGCTCCCATTCAAGGAGACGACCAGCGGCTCTATGTCGATAGCCCTTTACAACGGTTTGCCTCGCGGATGGTTGTGCGTGGAAAGGGAATGCCTTTGCAAGGCAGTGGTGCGCTCGTGCATTTCGAAACTAGCACACGGGTAGCTGAGGTGCTGAATCGTCTTGCTCATCAATTTGTTTCCGGCTGTTACCATTTGGTTGATAACGTGCCCTTTACAGACGAAAGCCTTTTGGAGTGGCTTTCCGAACGACTCGAAGTACACTTAGAAGAGTCAAGGCCTGGGCGCGGAAGGGCCTTATCAACGTGGTGGATTACACCAGCGGAACAAATTACCTTTGCAGATCCCCGGGCTTCCTCACGCCAAGGAGCCGAAGAGCTCTTTTCTGATTTACTCGACCCAGACTACGAAGACTTATTAGCGACATGGTTCCCTCTCCAAAAATCTCTGACCTAAAGGCCATTCGATGTACGGGAGTGCAGTTCTTTTTCTCCGTTGTTTTCGCGACACTTTGTGCGTCTCTCGCTGCGATTGCCTGCGCGAGTGGAGCGCGCCCTGCTGGCGAGAGTGTCGTCCTCCAGTCGGAGACAGCGGGGCAGACGGGGGTATTACCTACATCGAATGAGGTTGGGGCTCTCGAGACTCAGCACGCTCATAGCTCTGGCATGCTTAAAGATGCAGCCAAACAGACGACTGCTTTGACAGAGGTTGCCTCGGTTGCGAGAGAGCCGGGGGTGGCTCAGGAGGGTAGGGGCTCTGGAAATGAACTCACCAGGTCTTCGCTAAGCTCTCTGCAGGTAGCCGAGGAGAAACCCGATCCTCTGCCCCATCTGCGGAGTTTTTATCGGAAGTTGAACGACTTAGGTGCTGGCAATCGTTCGGAGCCTGTCAAGATCATGTGGATGGGCGATTCACATACTGCGGCTGACTTTATGACTGACCCGATTCGCCTTCACCTACAGCAGCGTTACGGAAACGCAGGACCTGGCTATATCCGT
>JAKVCH010000371.1 GCA_022447485.1 Polyangiaceae bacterium
GCCTCAAGCGCCGTATCAAGCGCCGCCTCAAGCGCCGTATCGCCTGCCTGCAACGCCTCCAACAGTGCAGCCAGCTGCTCAGCTTGTGCAGCGTCGCCCTCCTGAAGGGCCTCCAAAAGCGCCCCATCTTGTTCAGCTCCGCGCTCTGCCGCAACAGCATCACTTGAAACAGTCGGCGGCTCTTCTTCTCCACAGCCAGCAAAGAAAAGAGAAAGGGCTAATAACGCCGAAAAAGCGGAGCGATGGAGTTGCATGTCGCCGCCAGCTTAGGTGACGGGTGACGCTCTGCCAAGGTATTGATTCTGTGGCCCGTCTCTACGCTGCCTTTCATCGACCGTCGAGGAGCACTTTCAGCATCGAGCCTTCAGGGGTGAGGTAGCTCCCTTGGCAGTAGGTCAGGTGACCGAAGCCTTCAGCCTCATGCCGGTAATGCGCCTTGAGTTGTGCTGCTAGCCATTTACCTTGGCTAGGAGCTATCGCGTTGTCGTCGTCCGCATGCCAAACGCAAGCATTTCGATGGTTGAGTTGGCGAATATCAACCCCCCAATCGAAACAAGTGTCCTGACAGGTCTCCCAGACCCCACCACTGACGCCGCGCATGACCGAGCGCCTCATGGATTCTTCAAATCGGAAAACTAAATCATGGTCTTGCTTCACGCGAGGGTACCCTCGAGTAATGACACCTGCAATGAATCGAGGTGGAAGTGACTGAAGCAGGAGACGCATGACGCCAAAATACCAGCCCATCCAATAGCGGTTCAACGATGCTGAGGTCGGAGTGCGACCCGTACCGATTGTGTGTCCTAGATCGAGTTCTTGAATAAGAACGGTGGGTAATAGTGGTGCGTTCAGACCTAATCCAATACATCGAGCTGGATAGGCCAGCGCGGCAGCCATAGCATGAGGGGTTCCTTGTGAATGACCCGTGATGATGAATTCTTGGACATTTTCGGCCTCGAGTACAGCTGCCAGATCTTCTCGAGGCCAGTCCCTTATCCGTCGCCCTGGTTTTTGGTCGCTGAAACCACAGCCTGGTAGGCTGATAGCGATCCCCCGACACTTCAACCCCCGGCATGCCTCGGCGTACACCGTTGCCTCGAAGCCAGCATCCAAACCCGAACCGTGGACGTTGATAACAACCGGAGCTTGATTGTCTTGGCTACCGTAGCGCATGTAGCCGACTTGACGGCCGTCGATAGTCGTCACCTGCACTGCGGCAGCTTGCTCTAGCTCGAGCGAGGTGGCGGGGCGCATACCTGCAGCTTTCGTTGCGCGACCCCACAGTTGCAGGAAGAGGAAGAGCAAGAACAGAAAAAAGAAGAAGAGGAGACTGCCGAAATACACTCGAATACCTTACCGAAGTGAGACGCGGACGGCGAGAAGGAGGCCTCTCTTCAATAAAATAGCTCGCCGAGATTCTTTCCTCCTTGGTCTGAGGGTCAGTGAATGAGGTTTGGAGGAAGAAGGCCGATGCCTGATTACACCCTAAGAGGCGCTAGCGCTTTGCTTTAAATAGCGCTCCACGGTTTCCACAATGACTTGGGTCTGGTGGTCGATCTCTACGTTGACCTTGGTGCCTGGTTGAGCGGCTTGCAGGTTGGTGATTTCCAAAGTCTCAGGAATCAGATGAAGCCAAAACTGATTTTTCTCCACTTCGCCGATGGTCAGGCTACAGCCATTGATGGCAATGTAGCCTTTTGAAATGATGTATTGAGTCCACGCTGGGTCAAATGAAACGAGCATCGCGAGATTGGCTTCATTTTTCTCAATGCGCATGATTTCGGCCTGGGTGTGAATATGTCCCGAGAGCGGGTGCCCTCCTATTTCATCGCCGAAACGAGCCGCTCGCTCCAGGTTGACGAGCTCGCCAACAGTCGCACTGCCGAGGTTGGTTCGCGTGAGCGTTTCATCGATCACGTCAAAGCTAACCTCGTTATCCGTCCACTCGACAACCGTGAGGCAAACCCCATTCACGGCGATGCTTGCTCCCCTAGTTAGCTGCTCGTTGAAGCCTGTTGGGACAGCAATCACCAGGCGCAAAATGCCTTGCTCGAGATGCTTTGTTTTAATCGGAGCGCAATGAGTAACAATTCCAGTAAACATGGTTGGGTCATCGGAGCGTAGAAAACCGTGATGGTCTTGTCGAATGCTCTTTTTTTGCAGGTGATTCGCTCCGGACTTGTCACGATGGGAGCGATGAAGAAGTCGAGAGCTCTCCCTTTGTTATGATGAATCAGCACAAGGGTCACACCTCCGGCCATCATCAAAAGAGCAAACACCTTGCGGCCCGTGACCTCTTCCTGAAAGAGTAGCGCTCCTAGGGCAAGAGCGAAGAGCAAGCACAAGGCTCGCTTTAGTGCCTCAAAAACACTCACGGCCATTTGAGTGATGGCGATAAATTGCAGACCGAGGGCCCAAAAGCTTGCGGCGGAGGCACCTGCGATGGTCAGCATTGTTTTCTTTTTACGGGGTATTAAGTCATTTAGAGAGCCCTTCCAACCCACAATCAGCGCAAAAAATAGCGCCTGCAATGCTGATAGGAGTGACCCATGCGCTGCCGGCGATGATGCTCGCAAGGCCAACTTGTCGAGCAAGGGTGTCACCGACCAAAGAGCCGCCACGAGCAGCATTGCGAGCATACCGTTGCGTGTTCCCGGCACAGTCGAGCCATCGTGAGATGGTTTTCGTCCAAGCAGAAAAGCTCCCCAGGAGACGAGCCCTGCACCAATCCATTGCTCCCACAAGAGGTGTTCACCCAAAAGCGGTATCGCGCCGATTGCTGCAAATATTGGCGTGAAGGAAAGTAATGGGATCACCACTGATAGAGGTGCGACTTTGACGGCGTAAAGGTAGAGAAGGTTCGCCCCCATATTTAAGGCGACAGACGCCATCCAAGGCACCAGGTAGTGATCCCAGCTGATCTCCTCGGGAGATAGAGCGAACCAGATAGCGTAACCAAGAGCGGGTACTGCGTTGACCCAAAACCCCACAGCGACCAGACTCAGTCGACTCACGAGACGTTTTCTCATCACGTCAAAAGCCGACCATCCCATCGTTGATAGAACGCCATAGGCCAAGGGAGAGCTCATAAAAATCTTCTAAGGGATTCTCGTTCAGAGCGCAAAAGTGAGGCCCCCCAAGCAGTAAAATTTGGCGGTGATAGGGCTGGCCCATGAGTTGTAAAAACTCGACCCTTCAGGAGCTACGCCTGAGGTCTGGTCCTTGGTTCGAGTCCTTCAAGTTGCCCGAGGACCGCTTCGTCCAAGTTCCTGTGATCAATAGAGAATCTGGTGTTTTCCGCGCCACCAGTTGCTCTTTATCAATTCCGGTAAGAAATCTCATTTTTAGTTCAACAGCCCCTAGTCAGACTCAATAATTTGTGCCAGTAACCCTGTCCTCGCCGGGGCGTAGCTCAGTTTGGTAGAGCGCCTGGTTTGGGACCAGGAAGTCGTCAGTTCGAATCTGGCCGCCCCGACAAGAAAAAGGCTCCTTTTTAAGGAGCCTTTTTCTTTTTGTTTGCGCTAGCTGCTGTTGGACTTAACCAAGCGCGACTGGTGGAGCTTCATTCAGGGCTTGCTCCGAAGGATTCTCCTGGTGGCTAATATCAGGCGTATGCTCGTCAATATCTACAGGTATCGATCCTGTATCAATTTCCCGGGTTTGATGTGCCTTAAATGGCGCATGAAAGAGAATTTGTTGCTGCTGACGACCCCGAAAGAGCTCAACAATAAACCCCATGCGCTGGTGCAGATTGGCCCAGTTGTGCGCAACGTTATCGTCGATACTCTGCAGGTTGCTATCAAATTGGTGAAGAAGATCTTTCAGCGCTTGGTCGTGAATATCTTTCAAACCAGCTCCGTAGCCCGCTGGTAAAGTGGGTGGAGCCTTTCCTAAAGGAAGCTCTTTTCCCTCTGGCAACGAGAGGTTCATAGCAAAGCGAGTGACCACTCGCTCCCAACCCTCGCAGAGGAGGTCTGTCACCTTCTTCGCCGACTTATGAGCAAAGCGCGAAAGAAAGCCGGAACCATG
>JAKVCH010000372.1 GCA_022447485.1 Polyangiaceae bacterium
ACGGACTTCCGCGGTGAGGTTTGCACGTCTGTTTTTGATGCGAATGCTGGAATCGCTCTCGATGGCACCTTCGTCAAGGTTGTCTCTTGGTACGATAACGAGTGGGGCTACTCAAACAAGGTTCTTGACCTCGTTGCTCGTATCTCAAAGTAATCAGCGCTACACGCAATGACTTGATTGGTTGACAATCAAGAAGATGCCCGGGGTTTTCCTCCGGGCATTTTTTGTTCTACTCGCTTTTGCCTGTGAGGCGCTGGACGGCTTCCTCATCAAAAGACTTGAGATGAAGGTCGCGTTGGGGAAATGGTATTTCGATATCAGCTTCTTTGAGAGCCTGGGCGATGGCCACGGTAAGCTCGCTTTGAAATGTGGGCCTGTTCGCACCGGTTGCGGTCCAGGCGCGCAGTTGAAAGTTCAGCGAGCTATCGCCAAATTCAAGAAAGAGAGCATCTGGCTCAGGAGCGCGCATACAGTTTTCGTTCTGGATTGCTACGTCGCGTAGGATTTTTAGTACCCGCTCCGGGTCTGTGCCGTAAGCGACTCCCAGGTTGATTTCGACGCGACGTTTATCGTCTGAAAGAGTCCAGTTGATGACCTTATCTGTCACAAAAGCAGAGTTGGGAACGATTACCTCGGCTCCTCGAAAGGTTCGAACCGTGCTTGCACGGAAGCCGATAGAGCTGACTGAGCCCAAGAGGTCATCGACCTGCACGGTGTCGCCAACATTCACTGGTCGACCAAAGAGGAGGATCAGCCCAGAAACAAAGTTCTGTACGATATTTTGAAGGCCAAAACCAATGCCAACACCAAAGGCACTGACCAAGATCGTCAGCTTATCAAGTTGAACGCCAGCGGCCGCCAAGGTTGTAAATATGCCGAAACCCAGAAGAATGGCGTAGGAGCCGGTCGTAATCGCCGCTCGACTGCCAATGCGCAAGCTGGTGCGCGGTAGTATCTCCTCGGTTAAAAAGAAGCGGATCAACTGCGCCGTCAACACGGCGATGACAGCCCCAACTCCGAGAGTCATAATGCTCCCTAAGCTGATAGAGAGTGAGCCAAGATCGAATTTTCGCTGCATCATGCCGCTCAAGGCTGCGCGGAGCGGGGCGTAAATTGTATAACTGTTGAGGAAGATCTTTCCCCAATAAAAAAGCAGTAGCCAGCGTAAGACGAGAGCTAATTTTTCTTCGACGAGCTGACCATGATCTCGGATTGTGCGGAGGTGTGCCTTGACGGGACTGTTTACGAAGAGGTTCAGAAGACCTTTCGTGACTTCGTAAAGTCCAATGAAGGCTAGGGTAATCAGCAGTAAGCGTGCCGTGGCGTTGATCAGCACAATCGAGGTAATATCGAAGCCGCTCAACCAAGCGATGGCTCCGATGGCTAAAGCGAAAAGCCAGACGCGCAGGCCCATTTCGAAGACGGAGCTCCAGGCGCCGCTGAGGGTGTCTGGAGGAGATTTTCTCAGCCTTTGTATCAGTACCCACGAAGTAACGCCCTCAAGGCCTTGTAAGAGAGTGTCGAGGGCCTGGAGGTTGCTGGTAGCCATATGCAACATCAAAATGATGTTGAGCAGTACTGCTCCTACGGCGATATAAGGGCCGTGAGAGCTATGCTTTTTGGATTGTAGCCAGGCAGAAGAGAGCACAGCTGTGGAGAGGACAATCGCACCGACTGAGGCGGGCATGTACTTGTAGATGAAGATAGAAATCACCGAGCCAAAGATTGCTGTGCATGCAATGGGGTGTTGTAAGCTATCAAAGTCGAGGGAATATTGTCGATCATCAACAGGCAGGGGCGGCGGTTCGTCAGCTGCACGTTCGGCGTCTGCCTGAGCTCGAATCTCGTCGGCGTGTTCCCGAGCGTAAATTCGATCGCGGCGAGTTTTGATTAAAATGCCAAAAAGCAGGCAGAGCGCCAGAAGGTGAAGTCCCAGGCGAGCAGCACCATTTTTTGCAAAGATGCCCAGGGAATTCAGGTTCCATTTGAGGCTGCGCACGATTTCTTGTTGCGCGCTCTTGTAGTCCGGTAAGTTCAAGGCGGCGCGCCAGGGGGTGAAGCCCCGGTGGTCGATCGTCTCCAGGACAGTTGGTGGTCCAAGATCAGCGAGATCAAGTACATCTCGTATCGCTCGATTCATTTCCTCAAAAAGAGCGCTGGAACGGGCTAAGCCCGTTTCTGTGCGACGCGCCAAATAGCCAGTCAATTGAGCTTTCTTCAGCAGCTGTTTTACTCGCTCTTGGGCTTGGGCCGATGCGCCAACTTCTCGCAGGACTTTTTGAGCGTGCCCCCATTCCGTGCTGAGTGCTTCAACTCTTTTCGGAACAGCCGACACATGTTTGGCAAATTCCAAGAGGGGAGTCTGTCGTTCTTCTAACTCCCGTGCTCTTTCTGAGTAGAAGAAACGAATATCGGAGATGACAAACCAGCGGTGCGCCTCTTTTACCCGCGTCATTGCGGTGGCTGTTTCTGAGAGAACTGCTTGCACGGTGCGAGGTAGTTCTTTTTGCACCGCCTGAACGGTCGCGGGCACTTCAAGCGATTCTTGAAGGCCGTCGAGCTCCTTCTCGACTTCACCAGCTCTTTGGAAGAGTTCGACAATATCGAGATCCGCCAGCGCCTCCCCCTGTGCCGTTTGCTGAGCGTGCATCTCTTCTGAAGAGGGGTCTTTTTTTGTGGCTTTCTGAGACGGCTGCTCTTGAGGTTGGAGTGCTTGAAAAAGACCGCCTGACTTCGGCGTTGGTGCCTCTTCGGGGGTGGGGTCTGCCGTCGCTGGGCTTGCCGTCGCTGGGTCTGCCGTCGCTGGGTCTGCTGACTGAGCGGCTTTCGGCTCTTCGCTTGGCTGAGCTCCAGCTTGCTCGGCCGCTAGCTCAGCTTGATCAAGTAAGAGTAGGGGGAGGAGAGAGCCGAGCAGGCGCAGGATTCTCCACCGCTTTTGCGTTGCTCGACGAAGTCGAGAAGGTGGGCGGAGAATCTGCGTAGGTTTCATTAATAATGCCAGGGGAATTTTGAAAAGTCGCGCGGGCGCTTTTCAACAAATGAATCTCGTCCCTCTTGAGCTTCTTCCGTACCGTAGGCGAGGCGAGTTGCCTCACCGGCAAAAAGTTGCTGACCAACAAGGCCGTCGTCGGGCAAGTTGAAGCCATATTTGAGCATACGCATCGCCGTGGGACTTTTGGAGTTGATACGAGCCGCCCAAGCGAGCGCCTCTTTTTCTAAATCGGCGTGGGGTACCGCTCTGTTGACCGCTCCTTGGGCGACCGCTTCATCGGCACTGTAGTCCAAGCCCAGAAAGAAGATCTCCCGGGCAATTTTCTGACCACATTGGCGCGCCAGGAGAGCGGAGCCATAGCCGCTGTCAAAGCTAGCGACATCTGGATCGGTTTGTTTGAAGCGAGCATGCTCTTTGCTGGCGATAGTGAGGTCGCAAACAACGTGCAGGGAGTGTCCTCCTCCCGCAGCCCAGCCAGGGACCACCGCAATCACCACCTTGGGCATGAAGCGGATCAGACGCTGCACTTCGAGAATATGAAGACGTCCCAATTGAGCAAGATCGACCGCTCCTTGAGTGGTGCTTGTATCTTCTCCTTCGTATTTGTAGCCGTCTTTACCGCGAATACGTTGGTCGCCTCCTGAGGAAAAGGCCCATCCGCCATCGCGAGGCGATGGGCCATTACCGGTCAGCAATACGCAGCCAACATCGGACCATTTTCGAGCGTGCTCGAGGGCTTGGTAGAGTTCGTCGACCGTTCGTGGACGAAAGGCGTTGCGACATTCTGGTCGATTGAAGGCGACTCGCACCGTCCCATGCTCGACAGAGCGATGATAGGTGATGTCTTCGAAGTGCTCGAAGCCGGCGACTTCTTCCCAGGAGAGGGGATCGAATATTTCAGAGACTTGTTCGGTCATGATTACTTTTTCAGAAGCTCTTGGATACCGCCAAGAGAGCCGAGAGCCGTCGATGCTTCATAAGGGATGAAGACCTTATCGCCGCTGGCGGACGCTTCGAACTTGCCA
>JAKVCH010000373.1 GCA_022447485.1 Polyangiaceae bacterium
AGAAGAGGCTCAAGCGGCATTCCACCCTCAGCTAATTTCGCGCTGACTGTATCGAAGCGTTTGCGTAGGGTTTGCCAATCGCCAGCGCAATCCAGCACGGCTTGGAGGGCTGTCCGGTCGGTCTGGAATACCGGTTCTTGCTCCAAGTATTCGACGCGCGCTCCTTTTCGGGAGTTGAGGGAGCCAGCGTCGAAATCAGTCGTTTTCGCCAATATTTTGGCAAGAGTGCTCTTGCCCGCTCCATTATCACCGACGAGCCCTACCTTCTCCCCGCGAAGAATTGTTAGATCCGCCCCTTCGAAAAGTGTTCTAGAGCCAAGAGATTTTTTCAGGTTCTTTGCATCGACAATTGGCATTGGCCGACTCTGCCAAAACTATTTCTACCCGCAAGAGGTCATCATTTTCCTTGCAAAGAATTTTTCAGACCTCAGAATCTCCCTATGAAGCAATTACTCGTGGCGGGGGCCGTTATGGCCACAATCTTTTCGACTTCAACTGTATTCGCATGCGGTGGCGATAGCGACGCACCTTCAGACGAATCAGCGCTCTGTGGCGGCGACAGCGATGCTCCTTCAGACGAATCGCTGCTTTGATTCTTACGCCGCGTGAACTCTTCTGATGCGCCCCTCTTGCCTCTTTGCGGCAGAGGGGCTTTCGCTTTCTAGTGAATGAATCAGCGTCTTGGCGTGGGCGAGGGCGCTGGCATTTCGTCCACCTAACATGCGTGCGAGCTCACTTTCTCGCGCTCTTTTGGACAGTCGTTGGAGTTGTCCCTCTGGACAGTCGTCGCCATCTTGAGACTTTTTAGAAACAACCTTTTCCACCAGAAAGTGATCATTAGCCAAAGCGGCGACTTGGGGCCAATGGGTGATGCATAAGATTTGGTTTTGTCGAGCAGCTCGGCTCAAAGCCCTGCCAATAAGTTCCGCAGTTTTTCCTCCTGTTCCTGCATCGATCTCATCGAAGAGCAAGGTAGTTCCTTCACTCTCCATCGATAGACGCAAGGAGAGCAAGATGCGGGAGAGTTCTCCGCCCGAGGCGATGCGTCCAAGTGGTTGAGCCGGGGCTGCGGAATGGGATGAAAATCCCAATTCTAAATGGGTGTGACCGCTCGGGCCCAGAGGGCCAACCGCGAGGTGAAATTCCAAGAGAGCCCCCTCGAGGTCTACGCGGGCAAGCTCTTCCTTTGCTCGTACCTCCAAGCGTGTCGTTGCGGCGAGGCGAGCTTGGTGCAGTTCTTGAGCTAGTACGAGCAGCTCAGCATTTCTCTCTGCTAGCTCTTTCTTACGCCCGGCCAAGTCAAGTTCGATCTTATCTGTGCCCTTCAGCTCGGTCTCGATTTCCTTCTTTCGCTTGTGGAGGTCTTCGACGTCACAACGATGTTTCAGAGCTAGTTCTTTGGCTTGACTGATTTGTCGGCCAGCTAACTCTCTCTCTTCGCGACCGCTTTCTAAATCTCGGAATATTTGCTCAGCTTTTAGCTGAGCCGCCTGGAGAGCTTCTAACCCGACAGCAAGGTGATCTGCTAATGATTCGAGCGTCTGATGCTCCGTCGCAATTGCCCGATGCAAGACACTTTCGATTCGATGGAGGGGGGATTGTCGGCCACCTAAGAGAGTCTCTACCTCAGAGGCGGCAGCCCTGAGCTTTTCTTCTTGGGCAAGGGAGCTCTCATTCTCCAGCAGGTCGGTTAATTCGTTGAGGTCGATTTCATTCAGTTCTTTGAATTGATATTCCAGATAGTCACGTCGGAGCGCGCTATCATTGGCACTCTTTTCCAGCTCTTCGACTTCTTGGGCCAGCCGAAGAGCCTGCTTGTAGGAGCCCTCAAATTGAACCCTTTCTTTTTCAAGACCGGCATATTTATCGAGGGCCACTAGTTGCTGGGCAGGAGAGCGCAAGCCCTGAGCTGAATCCTGCCCGGTGAGTTCAAAGAGTAATGCTGCGATCTCAGCGAGCAAGTTGCGACTTACAACTTGTCCTTGAATATAAGATCGGGTTCGACCACTGACTTCAACGCGACGGGCAATCACCAACGAGTCGAGCGCCAATTTCTTGGCTGTTTCGCGAGCTTGTTTCGATGGGTGGATTACTTCGCTTTGAGACGATGTGATCGATGAACTTTTCATCTCCTCCGCGATGGCTCGGGGTGAACTGTCGTCGAGAGAGCCGAGATGAATTCCCTCTTGAGCAAGGCGCTGGATGATTGTCTGGTGATGTTGGGGGTTCAGCTGGAACTCGGCTTCAGCAAACCCGGTTTTTTGGCCCGGCCTTGGTCGAAGGCGAGGGCGGGGCAGCCCCTGTAAAAGACCCAGTGCTCCAAAGATAGTGCTTTTGCCAGCGCCGCTTTCTCCGGTAAGTGCGTGCAGGCCGTGACTGAGATTTAGCTCGGCGCTGCGAATTAATCCGAGATTTTCTATTTTGAACCGTTGAAGCATAGGGAAAGAATGCCTCCTGCTGGGGATGCCAGGAAGGGCGTAGATTGTCACAGTGACATATTCTGACCTATCAGTCGGCGCGGCTGACTGTGCTGAGGGGATTGATCTTCATCGAGCATTCTCGGCGATTCTAGTAAAGGTGTAATCGCTGCAGTGCTCTGTCTATTTTCGACGAGGCCAAGGGTCGTCTAATTGCACCAGACTCTGGTCTTGTTGAAGCAGCCTGCTAGTTTCCCGCGCCGTCTCGGTCGCCATGTTTTAGAAGATTTATCGGCGGGAGTGTCGCGCTATCCCCAGCAGCGTTGCTCCGAGACGTTCGAGGACAAAAAGATGATTGTTGTGAATGATGTTTCGATGAACTTTGGACCCCAGGTTTTGTTCCAGGATGTGAACGTAACCTTTCAGCCTGGGGAGCGCTACGGTCTCACCGGTCCCAATGGGGCGGGTAAGTCGACGTTCATGAAAATCATCGCCGGCGATATCGAGGGAATTACCGGTCATGTGAACCGTCCGAAGAAGACCGGAATTCTGCGTCAGGACCATCACCTCTTTGACTCGACTCGCATCATTGATGTTGTCATGATGGGAAACCAAATATTGTGGAAAGCCATGGCCGAAAAAGAAGGTATTTTGGCAAAGGGCGACAATATTAGTGACGAAGACGGCATGCGCCTCGGCGAATTAGAGATGACCATCGCTGAAGAGGATGGCTACACCGCTGAGGGTGAGGCCACTGCTCTTTTGGAAGGCCTCGGCATCGAAGATGATGTGCATACCGAGACGCTGAGCGTTTTGACTGGCGGTGACAAGGTACGCGTCCTTCTTGCTCAAGCTCTTTTCGGTCAGCCCGAGGCTCTCTTGCTCGATGAGCCAACGAATGCTCTCGATATTGGCAGTATTCGTTGGCTAGAAGAGTTTTTGATGGATTACACCGGTACTCTTCTGGTGATTTCCCATGATCGGCATTTCCTCAACGCCGTCACCACAAAAATTGCCGACATCGATTACGAGACGATCATTGTCTACCCTGGAAATTACGACGATATGGTGGAAGCGAAGGCCGAGGCTCGCAGCAGTCTCGAAAGTCATAATGCTGCACGCCAGAAGAGGGTTGACGACTTACAAGACTTCGTTCAGCGGTTTCGAGCGGGGTCCCGCGCTAGTCAAGTAAAGTCCCGCGAGAAACAATTGGAGCGTGAGAAACGCGATCTTGCAAACCTGAAGCGCTCGAATATTGCTCGGCCCTTCATTCGATTCGAGCAGAAGCGTCAGCCGGGAAAACAAGTTCTTTCCGTCGAAATGATCTCCAAAAAGTTTGAAGAAGCCGAAATTTGCGAGCGCTTCAATCTGAGCGTGATGCGAGGTGATAAGGTTGCCATCGTTGGCCCCAATGGTGCCGGAAAAACAACCTTGATGAAGATGTTTGAGGGCTCGGTTACTCCAGATAGCGGCAGCGTTGACTGGGGTTACGAAACCCATGTGGGTTATATGCCCCAAGATCATGGCGATGTGATTGAAAAGAGTGATACTTCGGCTCATGAATGGCTATGGAAATTCAACGATCACGCTG
>JAKVCH010000374.1 GCA_022447485.1 Polyangiaceae bacterium
GTACTTCGATATTACCGCCCACGAACGCTGTAACCGCAAAGATGGGTATGAAGTAGATCGCACAATTAACGACGTTCGCCAGAATATTTCCAGGGTCATAGCCAAACCCAAGGAGCTGGTAGAGCGCTTCTTGCCAATTATCGAGGGGCGCGGCACCTTGAGAAATTGCGAGCGCTGATTGGTAGCCTGTGTTGTAGAAGGCCATGGCGACCGCTGGAAGCATGGCGACAACAACAGTGATCATCATACGCTTCAGGTCGAGACCATCGCGAACGTGTGATGCGGTGCGCGTGCGCTCACCGGGGGTGTAGAGGATTGTGTCGAGTGCTTCGTAGAGAGGATAGTACTTCTCGAGGGGAGCACCCTTTTCGAATTTCTTGCCGATTTGGTCGAGAGTCGATCTGAGGGACATACAATCAGCCTTCTGCAGACATGCGCTCTAAGTTGGCGCGGAGGATAGTGCCGTAATTGGTTTTGCCCGGACAGACGAAGCTGAACACAGCCACATCTTCTTCGTCGAGCTCAAGCGCGCCCAGCTTCTCAGCCATTTCTACGTCACCGACGAGAAGAGCACGCAATAGATGAGTGGGGAGAATGTCGAAAGGGGTGACCTCTTCGTACATCCCGATGGGAACCATGGCTCGCGGTGAGCCATTCGTATCTGTTGTGAAGTCGTAGCTTTTCTTGCCAAACCATTTGGCGACGAAGGTCGGCAAGATAGAGAAGCTCTCCAAACCAGGTCCGAGCCAGCCGAGGAACTTTCTCTCGCCGGCTTCAGGAAGCACGCTGACCTGATTGGCTCGTGAGCCCAAGTAATCAAAGTCGGCCTCGACCGCCGCAGCGCCCGAGAGAACGTCTCCTGAGATGATGCGTTGCTCACCTTCGTGCAATTCATCGCGAACCAACTGAGACAGTCTCGCTCCTGCCCGGGTGCGAATTAAACGAGGTGACTTTACTCCGGGGCCACTCAAGGCAACGACGCGCTCTGCATGAAGCTTGCCGGTGAGGATGAGGTGACCGATAGAGATGACTTGCTGCCAAGTGAGCGTCCAGATCACTCGCTCGCGATGAGCAGGGAGAAGAGTGTGAATATGGAAACCTGTTGTGCCAGCTGGATGAGGGCCAGCGAATTCCTCGACGCTTACATCGGCTTCTAATCCTTGAGCCGCCTCTGTACCTGGGGCAACGCAAAAGTAGGTTTTACCTTCGCTGAGCTTGGCGATAGCGCTCAAACCAGTGTCGAGAGCCTTCTTTTCCTCAGCCATGAGGGGAGCAGGATCGGCCGCCAGGGGACCGGTATCCATGCCGTTGACGAAGATAGCCACAGGGCTAGACGTGGCTTCGGGAGTATGACCAAAGGGGCGGGTACGGAACGACGTCCAGGCCCCGGACTCTAAAAGCAGAGCACGTACTTGGTCGGCGTTTAGATCGCCCGGAGCGTACGCTTCAAACTCGGCACACTCACCGTCGCCGTTGAGCTCTGCTTCTGAGAGTTCAATCACAACTGAGCGTAGGGCACGACGCGCTCCACGGTTGATCTTTTTGATTGTACCAGCAGCGGGCGCCGTGTGGCGCACCCCCTCTAGCTTGCGGTCGGTGAAGATGAGCTCTCCTCGTTTGACGGTATCGCCTTCACGAGCAAAGAAGCGGGGCTTCATTGCTGGAAAGTCGTCAGCGAGGATTGCAACTTCGGTGACCTTTTTGGTGTCTTCGACTTTTTGGACCGGTGCTCCCTTGATGGGGAGAGTGAGGCCTTTGGTGCTTGTATGGAGTCCCATATTTCGCTCGGATCGGCGGATAGTCTCTTGGCTCTGAGAACGAGATTTTTTGAACCGGACTGGGCTCGGCGATTCAGCGAGCGGCCGGCCCGGTTACCATCACCGGATTTGGCGACGGACCCGGTTAACTAGGCAGATTTTCAGAAGAAATCCAATGAATGTGAGGCTCTTCTTGCTCATTCTTCAAATTGCACAAACGCTAAAAATTTGAAGGAGTGCAGAGCCCGCAAAAGAATGAATCAAAGAGGTAAACAGAATGTCACAATTTCGCTGATCTTCACCTAATTTATGTAAATTTTTAATAAAAGAGGAATTTCTGAGGCTTCACTTCGGCGGAAATGGGCTTGACGTCGGACGACTGACGCGAGACGGATCATGCTGCGTGGAGGAGAACTCGTGGGGTGCGAGAGGAATAAATTTTGAGTGATACTGAAAATCCGCGGAGTCGGTACAAGACAGCTCCGGGTGGTGGTCAAAATAGGGTTTCCAGCGGGCGCCCGAGTGCCAGTGCCTACGTAAGTCCGAAAACTCTGCCTCCTGTGAACGAGCCTCAGCTGCGTGGTGATGAGCGGCGGTCGTTGGAGTCAGACGCAACGCAACAAGAGTCTTCTCCCGAACCTACGGTGGTGGCTTCGGCTGTGGGCTCTGTGTTAGGCGCTGATTTGAACCGTGAGCTCACCCCGGCGAGCGATCGGTTCATTCGCAAAGCGCGAGGAGTGGAAGTTTCCGATTCGATGCAGATGGAAGCTCAAAAGGTGAAGACCCTGCCCTCGGTTCATGCAACGCCGAGTGCTCTTCCTCCGGTCGGCGCCTCTCGTGCTGTAGCGTCGAGAGCGGGTTCGTCTGCGATATCTTCCGCTCTTTCCTGGGTGTTTTTAGGTATTGCTGTTGGGTGGGGGGCTCATTGGTTGTGGTTGCTTTTTGCTGCGGAACCCATCAGTAATCCCCAGCCAGGCCCTGCGCAGGGTGTTCCTCCCTTGTCGACTCCAGCCGCTCCATCTGCGCAAGAAGGCGTGACCCCCTCGATGCAGCAAGAGCGTGCGAAGCTTACTGAATCCGCCCCTTCGCCGAGTGAGTCAGCTTTGCCCGAGAAGGGCACAAGCAAAATGACTGCGCCTGAGCGACGAGCAAATCTCGCTTCGCCTCCGGCTGCCGAGTTGCCGCCTGCCGAGGCGCCGGCCCAGGCTTCAGCGCCAAATGCTCCAGAAAGCAGCAACTCCGGCGAATTGCGACCGAAGCTAAGGAAAACCAGTCCGAAGGCAGGAGCTGAAAAGAAGCCGGCTCCTGCTGCTCAGAAAAGCGCCAGTCCCGAGCTTTGGTTGGAGTAGGGCGCTTCCTTTCCCTTACCGATGATCATGATGAACCTCTTTCTGCGGCGCTTGCTGTTGCCCCAAGTTACCCCGACGCGCCTCTCGGGCTGGGCTCTTTGCGCAGCGCTCTTCTCCGCGGGCGAAGCCAGAGCCACGGAAGCTCTGCTCGACGAAACGTCTCGTGAAAAGCTCCAGAGCGGAGTCGGGTCGCGAATTGAGTCGGAGCCCCAGGCTTCTGCCGTCCGCTCTGAGTCTGCTGACCGCTCTGAGTCTGCTGACCGCCATTCGCCCAATAAAAAATGGGAGGCTGCGGCACGTCAGCTCTATGAGCGGGGCAATCAGGCATTTAAGGCTGGCCGTTATGAAGATGCTCGCGATCAATGGCGCGCCTCACTACGGGTCGAGCCCCATTACGAAGCCTTTTGTAATTTAGGTCGCGTCTTGGCGATATTGGAAGATGAGGGTGCTGCCCTGAGTCTTGGTCAGTGCCTCACGACTTTTCCCAAGGAGTCAGCTCTCGCTTCGGTACGCAAGAAGTTTGAAGATCTGGAGGCAAGAACTGTTGCTGGACTAAGCGCCCAGCAGCAAGCCAAGGTCGAGCAAAGGCTGAAGGAGTGGCGGGTGCAGTGGCATCGCTGGCTGCGTCAACAAGCGCGAGCGGCCTCTCCACAAGAGACTTCATCTGATGACCGGGACGACCAAATGCTCTCGCCAGGTGAGCTAGCATCGCCTGGGGCAGCATCGCCTGGTGTAAGCGCAGGCGCTCAAGATGATCGCGTTCGGGGCATTAAGGCTCCAGCGTTGCGTCGCACCTTGACCTGGAGCCTTGTGGCGGTGGGCGGCTCGAGTTTGGTGGTCGGGGGCACTTTTTGGGGTCTTTCGGCGGCCACTGCGGCAGAGAATCGCAATCTCAAGGACG
>JAKVCH010000375.1 GCA_022447485.1 Polyangiaceae bacterium
TTCTGCGATGGTACTCAGTTCATCGACGACGACCGTGCTTTCGAAAAGCGCGTCGCGGATGAGGTTGGTTCCTTCTTCGATTCGCTTTGCAAGCTCCACTTCGCCCTCGCGGGTGAGAAGGGGAACGGTGCCCATCTTTCTAAGATAGACGCGCAGCGGATCGTTGGAATTCGGCTCACTCGTTGAAGTGGTTGCTGCCGATGTTGTGGTGGATGTGGTCGTCGAAGTCGATTCTGTTGCCATGTTCTTTGGAGATCTCGTCTTGCATGGTCTCCCGGTTCAGTCTCTTCTTGCTCCAAGTGCCGAATGCTCGATGAGGCATTCGTGATCGTTCACTGAAAGTGTTGAGGTAGGAGAACTGACCCGTATGAGTTACCCTCGCTGGACGTAAAAAACCGCGAACTCAGCTGGAGGATTCCAGTGAGGTCGGGGTTTCTCCGGACCCAACAAGTTGAAGAAACGTAGCATGTTCCGAGAAAATGCGAGGAAAAAGTGAGCTGAATTTCGCTGGAAAACGCATTTTTTCATGGAGCAGAATTCGTGCCAACTTTATCGAAAACTCGTATTATTTTGTGATCAGCAGCAGATTGTTTCTTTTGGCAGCGGAAACGCCGCAAGATGTTGCTGGCAGTCTTTTCATGCTTTTCGCCACTCGCCAGAAAGGCAGGGATTGGCCAGTCTAGGCCAAAGGGCTGATTGACGAACTGCGGCTAGAGTCCAGCTGGGCTCGAGGTTGGCCGTCTGGAATGAGCCTGTTTCCCGTGAGGGCGGCCCAGAGTGCCTTGGGGTTGCCCCGCTGTCGCGGCGATTCTCTGAGTGATCCTGCCTAGAGAGACCAGATATTGGGAGCGGAGATATTACGGTGTCGAAATGCTCCACGAGTATCAAGCAATAGGCGAGATTCTTTCGCCAGCCTATCATAAGGGAGTTGTTGATGAGGAGTGGTTACGATCACCGCATCGTAAGAGTGGAAGTCCGAGTCGAGCTGGATACTCTCTTTTCCGCCGTGACGCGTTGGTAGATGTGGAACGAGAGGGTCAAGGTAGTCAACGTGAGCGCCCTTTGATTCTAATAGACGCATGACTTCAAGAGCTGGTGATTCGCGGATGTCGTTGACCTCTGGCTTGTAAGTAACTCCGCAGAGTAGGGTTCGGGAGCCGTTGAGGGACAGACGAGAGCGGTTCAGTCCATCTGCGACACGGTTCACAACATAATCGGGCATGCCTTGGTTGACTTGGTCGGCGAGAGAAATGAATTTTGCCTCATAGGCAAAGTGATTCATTCTCCACGAAAGGTAGAGGGGGTCGACGGGGAGGCAGTGCCCGCCTATTCCAGGGCCGGGAGAGAAGGGCATAAAGCCAAATGGTTTCGTTGCTGCGGCGTCGATTACTTCGAAGGGGTCGACTCCTAAATGACTCGCCATCACCGCTACTTCGTTCGCCAGCCCAATATTGACGGCGCGAAAGGTATTTTCAAGCAATTTAGCCAGTTCTGCCGTGGTTGGGGAGCTGACCGGCACAAGCTTCTCGACCACGAGTTCATAGACCTCGAGTGCCTTTTGCAGCGAAATCTCGTTGATTCCCGCAACAATTTTGGGTGTGTTGTGGAGTTGATACTCTCGATTGCCTGTATCGATGCGTTCGGGAGAAAATGCCACGTAGAGATCTTCGCCCGGGTGAAAACCAGCCTTCTCAAGTCTGGGAACGACAAGCTCTTGGGTTGTGCCGGGGTAAGTTGTCGATTCCAGAATAATCAATTGCCCTCTTTGAGCGAATTGGGCCACTGCTTCCAGAGCTTGACGCAGAGGTCGTAAGTCGGGCTCTCGAGACTTGCTCAAGGGAGTGGGGACGCAGACGATCACTACGTTGGCAATTTTGATGCACTCAGCCTTGCTGGTCGCCGTATACTTGCCATCGCGAATCAGTGTCTTTAACTCTTCGGAATCGACTCCCGTCACCGATGAGCTGCCGCGACGCAGAGCATCAACTTTCTCTTGGTCAATATCTAAATTGGTGACCAGGTTATTCTGACGGGCAAAGGCAATCGCGAGTGGGAGTCCTACATAGCCTGCCCCAAGAATCACGATACGCGTCGGTGTTGAGTCCATGGGAGTTTTTTTGATCAGCTTGGTCAGTGGGCGAGCAATTAAGATTCAGGGGTCGAGACTTTTTCAGAGGAGGGAGGCAGCACTCCGATTTCACGATAGGTTCTCTCTAGCTCGGCAATTACTTTGGAGCGTTCGAAGTGCTCTTGCACAAATTGTCGAGCTTGACGTCCTAATCGTAGGCAGAGCTCAGAATCCGCGAGCAGTTGCTCCATCGCCTTGAGCAAGCTTTGAGCGTCATTGGGAGGGACCAAGATGCCCGTTGCCGGCGCTTCTTGAATCACATCCACAATACCAGTTACCCGGCTTCCAATCATGGGACACTCCATGCTGGCTGCCTCGAGAAGCACTTGTGGGAGCCCCTCTCGCAAGGAAGGTAGGATGATGGCGTCGACCTTCTCAAAAAACTGGGGGTGAATATCGATCGCGCCTAATTGACGAACTCGTGGCAAAGAGCAAAAGGTGGCTTCGGGCAAGGAATCTGTTGGGTCCGCTTCGCCGACGATGATCAGTTGGGCATTGGGGTAGTGAGGAGAAAAATCATGCCAGGCTTGGGCCAAGACTTCGAGCCCTTTATCTCTCGCCAAGCGCCCTAGGTAGGCGAAGGTAAAACCGTCACGGCTTTTCGGCAGCGAGGGCTTTGCTGGCGAACGAGTACCTTGGTTGGAGCCCGAGTTGCTACGACGGTAGTGATTTGTGTCAATGCCACAAAAACTTCCCGCACCGAGAGAGCGTGCCTGGCCGCTGGAAAAGAGTCGGTCCTTTCTCGCCCTTTCCAGCACAGACGGGCTCACGCAGAGTATATCGGTGGCCCAGGAGCATGTGAGCTTTTCGACGTGGAAAAGTAGTCTCCTCCAGGCACCAGTTGCCGTTTCGTAGCGGAGACCGTGAATATGGTAGACACGCTTTTTGGCCCCTACCATGCGGCCAGCAAGCATGCCCAAGAGTCCGCCTTTGGGTGTATGCGCTAAAATGCAGTCGGGCGTTTTTCGTCTCCAGCGATAAACGAGCTTACCCAAGGTGCTCAGGTCTTTCCATAGAGAGACTGAGCGAGCGATAGGGAGACATTCCTCTCTCCAAAGGTGATTGGCCGTCGCAGGATCGCGTCCGGAATTTTTTGAATTTTGAGCTGAGCGAAGGCGTGGGGGGTCATGAATCAAGGTAATGACCTCCGGGTAGAGATGGGCTTTTAGCTGCGGTTCTATAAATCGAAAAAAGTCTGGTGCAGCAAAGATGAGGACGCGGCGTTTCATTAACTCCTCGGCCTCATTGCAGTAATCCTGCAATCATGGCGTAGCAGGCGTTCATTTGCGTCTCTGGGATGACCTCTTGCATTGCTTTTGCTACCAATAATTAAATGGCACAGGGCCCACCAGAGATTACCCCGAATGCGACTTTAGGGGTAGCCGACTCGAAGTTCGATGTCGTCGAGCTTTGGCATATCGTTTTGAAGAGACGCTGGTCGATTCTAATGGTGGCTAGTGCGGTGCTGCTCGCATCGGTGTTTTACACTCTCAGCCGTACCAAAATATATCAAGCCACAGCAGTTATTTATTTCGATCCGAACCCGCCGCGCCCTCTCGGAGATAAGGTCAAAGCAGTCGTCGAGACGAAGTCAGGCTATTGGGGACGGAAGGAGTTTTATAACACTCAACAGAGGATTATTTCGTCAAAGGCCACCCTGCGGCCGATTGTCGAGAAACTCGCGCTGCAGCGGAGTCCGGGGTTTGTCAATAACAAGGATGACTTGAGTCGAGGTGATGAAGAGTTGGTCTCTGTGGAGAGGGCCGTTGAGATTCTCGGGAAACGGCTTGTTGTTCAGCCGGTTCGTGATAGCCGGCTCGCAGAGATTAGTTATCGTTCAGCAAGCCCTCAGCGCGCTTTACAGATCCTCAATG
>JAKVCH010000376.1 GCA_022447485.1 Polyangiaceae bacterium
TGCGAGCTTCTGTTGGAACGCCTTTTCGCGTTTCTGAGCGACTCAATTCGGAAGATGAATCTCAAGGTATACGCGACTTGTTGAACGAAGTTCAAGCTGATTTTGTTGACCGTGTTCAACGCTTAAGGCATCGAGAGCGAGCTGTGGTTGCGATTCATCATTGATGAGTCGGGATGGTAGTCGCCTCGGCTGAGGCGACGTCGAGTCCTCTTTTTATCCAAGTCTTTTCCCATCGAGCCCAAGCGGCTTCTTCATGGTAGTTGGTGTGGCTACAGGGAAATTCTTGTAGCTCATATTCTTGAGGTATTGCATTGAATATCGGGTAGACGGTTTCTGGGGGCACGATTGGATCGATCAAACCGACTCCTCCCACGATTTGCAGCTGAGGAAGGTTGGGTAGGGTATCAAGGTAGGAGCCCCAGCAGGTCGTGTCGAGGTAAGCGAGGGTATTCATGACTCGTCCTCGTTGCTGTGGAAAAGCGCGCAGGAAGTCGGCAACCTCTTTTGCCGAGCCTGCCTCAGCATATTGCAAACGTCGCGTCCAGTCGCCGAAGGTCGGAGCTCCACAAGCCAGTACGTTCGGGTAGAGGGTCTCAGCTTCCGGGAGTTGATTCTCGATGGCGAGGCTCAAAAGCCCCGTCGCCATGAGCGTTAGTCCTCCAGCCAGAGAAAATCCTTGGTAGGTTTTTTGACGAGCCTCGGGAAAGAGCCTGTTCCCCAGGCGGGCGACTTGGAGAAAGTCCAGGATGCTCTGGTGAATGATCGAGTTCTCCTTGGATTCAAGCCCTTCGCAAACCCAGCCCCAGGCTGAAATTCTGGCGTTTGCGCTTCGGCTTAAACCGAAGGAACGCACGTCAAAAGCAAGAACGTTGAAGCCGAGCGCCGTCAATCGACGAACCCGTTCCGGCTCGATTGAACCGTTGTAGCCATGAGTTGTGATGAGCAGGGGAAAGTGAGCCCGTTCTTCTGTTGGTCGACTGGCGTATACCCAGAGCTGCTCTCCATCGTGAGTACGCAGGGAGTAGGAGATGAGATGATTATCTAAGTCTGGGAGAGACTCTTGAGGAGTGTGCTCTCGAAACTCTAAGGGTGAGCTGATCAATTGGTTGTATGATGAGAGCCAAAATTTTTCAAAGTCGGTTGGCGCAGGAGAGCGACATTCTAGGTTTTGGAGGCGGACTAATTTTTGCGGTGGGGGAAGAGCGAGACTCACGGCGGGAGCCTAGCAGCTTTCTATTTCCAGACAGTGTCTGCTTTACTTTTCCCTCAATCGCATCGTCAGGAGGGCTATCCGTGTAGGGAGAGAGCGGGTTGCGCCGCTTGCTGGTCGGCTCCGCTTCCGCGGGTTGGGCAAGACAGGAACCGTGTTCCAACTGATTCTAAGTCAGATTCGGTAGCGTGTTGCGGTTGAATCTTGAGCTGACTTGATCCTCTTGAAGTCCAGGGTCAGCCTCATGGGGGATTTATGGGAAGTCTTATGAAGAGAGCTTTAGTTCTATTAATTGGGTTGATCTTGAATGTTTTGCTTCTCGAGAATCTTTTTCTGTGGACCCCTGCTCTCAAGGCGCTTGTGGCAACCTCAAAGGTTGTTGAGATCGATTACGACTTTGCGTGGACTCTTGTTCCAGGGCGTGTTCACGTAGCGGGTTACACGATGAGTGTCGACGACCGTGCGGTGCAGATGCAAATCGATGCGGCGGAAGGAGTCGTCGACTTTGATCTTCTCGCTTTTTCACGGAAGGAGGTCCATATCACCCGAGCGCGAGGTCGTGGATATCATTACCGAATGCGCTTCGTGCTCAGTGAGGAAGAGGCCAAAGCTCCCTGGGTGGAGCTAGTGCCGCCGATCAAGAATATTCCTTTTCCGCCTCTTTGGCGTCATCCAGAAAGGGTGAAGCGTCCCATCGACAAGCTCTGGACTGTCAAAGTGGAAGACCTTGACTTAGAGTTAGAGGAGCTATGGGTAGGACCCGGGCGTCTCGATGGTCAGATTCATCTGCAAGGAGGCTTTGAGTTGCATCCACGCCAGTCATTGACTCTGCAGCCTACTCGAATTGAAGTATAAAGACCGGCCCTCGCCATTTCTCTGGGGAAGCAATCGATGGTCCAAGGTGGCCAGCTGACCATAGACGCCGAGTTGCCTGCCTTTGAATTGGGGCCTGGTCGTAACCCTCTGACGGCGATGAAGCTGAGTCTACGCGGTGCGCTCCCTTTTGAGGATCTAGGTGCCGTGACTCAGTTCTTTCCAGCTCTCGATTTGAAGATTGAGGGGGGCCCGGGAGAACTTGAGCTGAACGTTTTCCTGGAAGATGGCCTATTTGCAGACGGAGGATTTCTTCGAGCGAAAGCGAAGTCCGCCGGCTTTGCTCTTCCTCTGAAAACAGCAGAGTTTGAGTTGGTCGGTGCTTTGGCTGCCCAGCTTGATATCACCCAGCAGAACGAAGAGAATCGATTTAACTCAAAGTTGTCATGGGAAGACTTGACGATGCATCGTCGAACTCCTTCCAGTAATGCGGGAAATAAGCAGGTGCCTCCGCAGACAGAGAAGGTCGAGGCCTTGGTGAGCTTGAAGGCGATTCGAGCGTCGACGAAATTTAGCGTGAAGCGCGGTTTTCAAGACGCGGCCCTTCAGCATGCGGATGCTGAGGTGACGGGCCTTGAGGTGAAGAATCTCTCACTCTTCAATGATACTCTTGCTCCTCTGCAATTTCGCCGGGGAATTTTAAAGTTCGATGCTCAGGTAGCGATGCAGAAGATTGATCAAGTGCGGGGTAAAAGTCGCCTGCGCCTTGAGGGGGTGCAATTGCGGGCTGGCAATCTGGGGGCTGATTTTTCTGCGCTCTTGCAGTCCGAGCTCCAATCAACTTTACCCACGCAGCAATTCGCTGTTCAGCCCTTTACATTGGTGGTGCGTCCTTTGACGCTCTATCTAGGAGGGGACTCGATTGCCTGGCCATTTACCCTGAGCTCGACCAACACTCGTTATCGTGGCACCCAGGGCGAGGGCTTGAGTGTTTTCTCGCTCCAAGGGCCGAGCCTGCGTCCGGTTGTTGAGGCTCTTCTCAAGAAGGGTCTGATCCGCTGGGCCGGTAAGGTTGTGTTGGGGCAGGGGCCCACCGAAGCCAAAATACGCTTTGCTCAGAGTGGACCTCAAAGTCGCATCGACTTGTTGAGCTTCAAGAGTGGGCGAGTTGCCGTAGACGGCGTGTTGGCTTTGCCTCCTACCCGAGGAGCTTTCCTGCTGATTGCGCCGGTCCTGCGGGTGGGTTTCCTTTTCAATCAAGGCAAGCTGCAGACGAAAGCGACGGCCAGTCGAGCTTGGCTAGAACGACAGTACGCAGCATTAAAAATTAATAAGATTGCGCATGAGAAAACTCGACCAGGGAGTAACAAAGAAAGCAAAAAGAAACCGAAGAAGAAAAAATCACGGGTTGGTAAAAACTAGGAGGACTCCTTTTAGTTCTTGCTCCTGGCTCTGCTTTTGGGAGACTCGACCGCGGAAGAAGGGAGCTGCCAACGAATCAGCCTCCAGATAAGGCGAGCGAAGATGCAGAGTTGGATTAGTTTCGGCGTAACGGTGTTCATGGGTTTTTTTGCGATCATGAACCCTGTAGCAAACGCTTCCGTCTTTTTGGGGCTCACTGCGGACTTAAATCGCTCGCAAACGAAACAGATTGCATTGCGCGCCACGATGCTCGCTTTCTTTATCGTCTCTGCTTTTTCTGTCTCTGGGCAATTGCTTTTTGAGCTTTTCGGCATTGGCTTGCCAGCTTTTCGAACGACCGGCGGTATTTTGGTTTTCTTGGTAGGTAAGCACTTACTAGAAGGCCGAGGGACTTCGCCTATTCATACGCCGACATCCGCTATGGCGGGGTGGCAGGGTAGACCGACCAAAGTCACGGGCGTTGCCGTTTCGCCCCTAGCGATTCCGATTCTTGCAGGGCCCGGAACGATCGCCTGCGGAATCAACTTCTCTTCGGGGCGTTCGCTGCTTCAC
>JAKVCH010000377.1 GCA_022447485.1 Polyangiaceae bacterium
ATTGCGTTCGGTCGTCCAGACCACGCCTCCGTGTTCTTCGGAATCTATTTCTTCATGACCGGACTTCACGGCATTCACGTTGTGATTGGGATTGGTCTGTGGATTTGGATGTTGACGATCGTCGCTCGGCGCAAGATGGGCGAAAGCTACTTTGGACCAATCGATTTTACCGCACTCTACTGGCACTTGGTGGATCTGATATGGATCTACCTCTTTCCGATGCTCTACCTGATTCACTGAGTGAAAGTTAAGTCACAGGATCATTAATCATGACTGATGAAGAAAAGCGCCCCGAGGGCGAAGACAATGTTGCTTCTTCGGAAGACCAGAGTGCAGTTGCTGAAGAGCATGGGGTTGAGGCTGACCAGAATGAGTCTCAGTCTGATGCCGGGCAGTCTGATGCCGTGCAGCAGGACGCGGCTGAGCCCGAGGCTGACTCAGAAGAGAACGAGGAAGAACACGATGCCCATGACGGCGACCATCATGGGCCGCATATTACGCCGAAGCCTTTGTTGTTGGGTGTATTGGGCGCTCTGATCGTGCTGACGGTGCTGACCGTCGGTGTGACTGCGATCGACCTTGGCTCAGAGGGAAACTTCGTGGTGGCTATGGTGATTGCCACGATTAAGGCCGTTTTGGTGATGGCCTTCTTCATGCACCTAGCCTGGGATAAGAAGTTCAACGTCGTCGTTTTCTGTAGCTCATTCCTTTTCGTATTACTCTTCTTATCGATGAGCTTACTTGACCGGAGTGAGTATCAGTCGAAGATTGACCACTTCAGCAATGATAACGCTCCTAAAGAACTGCTGATTGAGTGATTCTCTTTAATTAGTGCAGAAAAGAGGCCTCCCTGGGGGCCTCTTTTTTTGTGAGCAATGCAGAAGGTGTCTCGGTTCTGGAGGTCGAACTTCCTTCTATTTTTTCCCAAAGAGTTCATCGCTTGGGGTGCGAGGCGGGGGAGGAAGAGACGGTGCGATGGCGTCATGATGGGTCGCTGTATCGACTGGTGGGAGAGAAGGACGGGGCTCGGTTTCAGGTGCTAGGCCAGGGTCTTTGGCTTCTGGATCGTGCGGCTCTGTGGCGGTTTCGATATTCTCTACTTCGTCGGTGTTCGGCTCAGCTGTCATGGAGGGTGAGGTCGATGGGCCGCTGGGAGTGTTCTCTTCAACCTCAGGAGGTGTTTGGGTTTCTGAATTATCGAAGAGGACATCCTCCCCTTGGAAACCGCGAGCACTGTGTACCATCAAGGTGCTCGGTAGCTCGGAGAGTAGGAGGTTCATTCGGTCGACAAACTTTTCGGCGCGCTTCAGCTGACCCGGTAAACGAATGCCAATGATGGCTAAGTCAGCATTTTGACTCTCACTCTCCATGATTTCTTGAATTTGTCGACCGCCACGAACAATCACTCGTGGCTCTGCATCGAGGCGCGCTTGCTCAAGGGTAGCCCGCAACTTTTGTTCGCGCGCCTGGTGTTCAGAAGCATCTGCGACGACGGTCATGACCGAGACCGTGGCCCGTCTCCAGCGCCGGGAATTTTGAAGTAAAAATGCAAGCAGCAACATTAAGCCACCGTTGCCTTCAAACCCGCCCCACCAGATATGGATTTTCTTGTAGCGGCCGAATTGCTTTTGCTCATCGTAATGAACGAGCAGCAGGGAGCGATCGAGAGCCGTGAGTGAGCGCAGCAGTTGAACGAAGGGTGGACTTCGCTCTGACTTCTTCAACCAGCCAAGCATCAGGGTGTTTGCCTCAAATGAGCCAATGCCGTAACTTTGCGCTGCGTTGAGTGCGCCTTCATAAATATCCGGAGTGACATCCACTCGATAGAACACGTTGGGATAACGATGGCGGATCTGCTGTTCGCTTGTTCTGAGGAGTTCCTGACGCACTTCGACGAATTCTTCGACGGGACCTTTGAGAAGTTCGAAGTAGGTCACGATACCTCGCTCTTGAACAATCGTACTACCCAATTCAAGAAGGTAAGGACGTCGCTCGATGGCGCCGCCCATGATGATCAGGTTCGGGCGCCAATTCAGAGCGTGATATTCGGTTCTCCGGAGCTGATGGAGGGCGGTGCGAACAATTGCTGACCAGATCCCGTGGCGCGCGTCGCCGTAGGTCGTATCAAAAGAGCGACGTTGAACCCATAAGTAGATCAGGGCGCAGACAATGAGCGCTGCTACCATCGCCGGCAGATCGATGATGCTCATCACGTAGAAGCAGGCGAGCGCACCACTCAGGCTGACCCAGGCCGGCACCCGAAAGTCTGGGCGGAAACTGGGGCTGGCCGCAAATTTTTCCAGGCCTGAGGCTAGGTTGGTTAAGCCGTACGTGGCCAGAAAGAACATGGTCAGTACATTGGCGATAATATTGAGATTGCCGAGCAGGATACCGACAGCGGCGAGCATGAATGTGGCGACAAGAGCAACTCTAGGCTCGCTATAAGGGCCGTGCCCTTTGCCTAAAAATTGGGGCAGTAGGCCGTCGACGGCTAGTGCTTGCGCCGTGCGAGGTGCAGTTAAGAGGCTGCCAATTGCGCTGGAAAGTGTGGCTCCCCAAACGCCAACGTAGATCAGAGCGGGAATGCTCGAGATATCCCAGACGATCCGGTTGTTGCTGATCAGTTCCTCATTGGTCGCGTTTTGAGCCAACCAAAAAGGGAAGACCATGTAGACGATGAAGCCGACCAAGACGGCGAGCATCGTGCCTCGCGGAAGGCTGCGACGGGGGTTCTTGAGGTCGCCCGACATGCCAAGCCCGGCCATGATGCCAGTGACGGCTGGGAAGAAGACAGCAAAGACGGCCGCAAAAGGGGGTGCATTCGCTGGTGCGTCCCAATGGAGAGTAGACGGTGGGTTCGAGGAATGTCCTGTGAGAAAGGAAATCAGGGAGAGCCCAATCGCAGCCATGACGATGAATTGAGCCTTCAACGCAAGCTCGGCGCCTTTGAGGGAAAGACCGGTGAGCAAGATGCAAATGAGTAGGCCAACTGGCTTAGCAGGCAGGCCAGGCAGTAGCTGTTCTAGGCTTTCCACGAAGCCAACGACATAGAAGCTGACGCTGAGTGCTTGGCCGAGAAAGAGGGGGATTCCAATCGCGGCCCCAGCGGGAGCGCCTAAAGAGCGACTGATAATGTAGTAAGGTCCGCCTGCGCCGACTTGTCGATTGGTAGCAATGCTCGAGACGCTGAGCCCTGTTGCTAGGGTAATCAAATGGGAAATGACAACAATGAGTAGCGCGCCTCGCAGGCCTGCAGCTCCGACGACCCAACCGAACCTCAGGTACATGACTACCCCGAGGATGGTTAAAATGCTGGGGGTAAATACTCCCGCAAAGGTTCCGAAGCGGCCGCTGTTTCCAGTGACTGGTCGAGTCGTGAATTGGTCGCTACTTTCCGGAGAAAGGCCGGGAGAGCTGCTCGTGGACGGTCCTGAACTCGCGTGGGTAGAGGTTTTCGGCTTTCCAGATCGATTCATAGTTTGCGGGCGATTTAAGTTCTCGAGAGATGCTCCCACAGGCGACGCGAGAGTGAAAGTGGGCTTCGCGGGGTAATCACCTCGAATGACTCTGATGAGAGCGATTACGACTCGAATAGGCTATAGATAGAGGTATCGATGAAACGCCCCTTACAGATTCTATCTCTCGGCTTAGGACTTGGCGCTATTGCCTGCCTTTTGGGAAAGACCACGCCAGGCGCTCACCCCTCATCTCAAGAGTCTGTGGTGCCAGTCGAGCAGCAAGGTGTAGCCTCCGAGTCTTCACCGGAGTCTGCGGCAGCGACGAATTTTGAGTTGGAGTCTTTTGAACCCGTCTTGTCGCGCGAGGACTTTGGCGATATCCGAGGTCTCCTTGAGGCTGATGAATACGAGCAGGCGGCTACGTTGCTGGCAGAGCGAGCGAAAGAGGAGTCAGACCTAGATCTTGATTATGCCGCTGGTCTCTTATGGTGGCGGGCAGGGAAAAGAGAAGAGGCTCGGTTGGCATTTCACTCG
>JAKVCH010000378.1 GCA_022447485.1 Polyangiaceae bacterium
CCATTTTAGCAATCCGCTCTGGCTTCCCTAAGTATTCTTGGCGCTGGGCCCAAATCGTTGCGATCATTGTGAGTCCAACCGAGCCGAAGGCTATATAGACAATACCATCCATGAAGGTGAGGTAACCAATGCGAGGTAAGTTGGCCGCTACGACCTGATGGAAAGCAACAACGGTTAAGAGAGCAATTACGCCCCTTTCGAGGCGTACGCTGGCCGGTTCGCCGGGCATCCAGAAAGTCACCCAATTGAATGCGACGATGAGTAAAAGCGGAATGACGATCTTGTAGAGGTAGAAGCCTGGATCGCGATCAACATTGATCGAATAAATATACTCGGAAAATGTGTTGGCGGAGCGTACCTCTTTCTTTTCGTGAACTTCCGTGTGGACGTCGTGGAGTAGCCACTCCAGGGTTTTAAAATCTTCGTTGAAACCTGTTTTTTCAGCCATTGGTTGAAAGACGACGTACCTGCTGTCCCAGGAAAACGACTCGGCATGAATTGACAAGTTTTGATGGTCGAAGGGAAATTTCCTCATGTCCATATCCACGCTGAACACGGCCTGGAACCTTTCGCTATACTCAACTTCGCCATTTTCTTCGACAACGAGCTCTCGACTTTCTACATGTCGTTCACCTTGCTCGTTTTCAAATTCTATGTCGGGAGACCAAATTGTTTCTAACTTGAGTTCGGCCTCATGCTCCAGAAATACCTCGCGGTCGAGCCCTACTTCTTTGGCATCGAAAGCAAGGCGTGCATCATGCCACTTTGCATCCACGAACATTTCTGCCTTGAATGTTGGAAAAGGGTCATTCGGTGCAGAGACTTCTACGAGACCAATCAGGTACATTCCAAGCTTTACGGTCGTGGGGCTTTCCGGAGGCGCTACGAAGGTTGCGAGCCCCGTCGCAGTTTCGTTCGCGTCCAGCTGGGCTGTCCTCTCCTTGTTTTCTGAGGAGGGTAGGCGAGGTTTTACGAGCTTCGGGGCTTGACCCACTTCTTGGAGCAGGGGCTGAGCGACCGTGGCTTCCGACGCAATCGAAGTCACGGGCCACACCGCTAGAAGACCCAGGAATAGTAAACCAAAGCGTGTTAGCAACTTTTTTGAACGATCTTTCGCCATAGTTCAAGCATCTAGCGATTGAATCGTCGGCCGGGAAGAGGGGGTTCCGTATTTTTTATCGGTTCTCTGCACCGTCAGTGACGCCGCACTCAATCTTGAATGAATTCGAGCAGGGATATTTAGTAGGTAGGGGCCCCTAGCTGGGGCTTTCCTAGCTAGCTTATCGAGTGGAGGGTACTCCTGAGCGTGCGCTTCCGAATTCAGATCAGCTCCATCCCTGTACCAGCCGGTGAGCGGTATTCTGTTGTGAAAGAGGTGGCCACGCTGATTCAGTCCGAACTTTCAGATGCGCGGCCAACAGTTGGGTGATTGGTCGCTGGACCGCTTAGGAGCTAGGATGGGTTCTGGGAGGTGAGTCAAAGAAGATATCGAGTTCCCGTAGCAGTCTTGAATGAATTTAAAGTCATCGCTGGAACGTCCGTTCCCCGACTCTAGGTTACCTCAAGCTGCTTGGAGTCATCGGATGCTATTCCAATTTTCCCTTGATGCATTGAATCAAGAGACCGCTCTTCCCCAAATTCAGAGTCTTCAGTCAAAACTTGGCACCAGCCTTGAGAACGAATTCCGGGACTTGAAGACTTCTCTGCAGGAGGATGAAGGTCAAGAAGAACGCTGGCTGTCCGTCTTTCAGATTCGTGACGTGAAGAATAATGGAGCTGACGTGATGCTTTCTTGGAAACTTCTCGAGCCTCAGCTTCTGGAGGTGAGAGTCACGACATATCAAGCGGTGGCTGATAAGGTACGCATCGTCGTCGTCGTCGTTCTAGCTTAGCTTGGTGCAGCTATTGCCGACGAATCGCGCTCCCTTTTGCCTACCCTGAGGGGCGTACGGGTCTTCATTGGCGCCCTATTCGGTTTTCTCGTGGGTATGCCCTGTGCAGGCTTGGTGGGCGGAATCGTTGGACGTAAGAGTGCTGCTTTTGTCGAACACACGGAAAGAAGGGCTTTGGAGTCCGTACAGGAAGTCATGGATCGCCTCGAGTTAAGCGATTGAATTGAGAGACAGCTCTCATGAGGTTTCAGGATGACAAAATTATGCGAGATTGAAAGCTCTACAGGAACTTTGTATTCTCTTGCTATGGCGAAAGAAGTTCTTTTTTTCTTGGCTTTTCTTGCGTGTGGATGCGGCTCCGGGGCGTCGTCGAGACCTCCTACAATCAAGATTTACCAGGAGGCCGAGGCCGCGCCGACTCGATTTGTCGGTGAGGGTCGTTTGTCACATCCGCCAGAATTCGTTGAGTTATCGGTGAAGATTGCCTCTGAGTGTTATGCCACGCCATTGCAGGCCAGTGAGGCAAACCAGCGAGCCGTTGCCGATGTGATGAGTTTCTTCAAGACTTTGAGCTCAACAGAAAACGAGCATGATGGTGTCCACTCAAAAGGTGGCTATTCATCACCTTTTCGGCGAAGAGAGGGGTCTCTTGTGAGTTGTAAAGGAACCTTTGCTAAGTCGACCATCGTTCAGATGAAAAGCTCCGATATTTCTAAGTTTGCCCAGAACTTCGATAAAATTCAGAAGAAAATTTACGGCGCGTTTTCAAAGAAGGGTGAAGGTCTTACAGATAGTCCGGTGACATTCGCCACGATAGTCACACCGAGACCGCAATTATCCCATCAAACACGTGAGAAATTAGAGAAAGAGGCGTTACGTCTGGCTGTCGAAAGCGCCAAAGCAAAGTTCGAGACAACTTTTTCCGCTGCCTGTGGCGACGGCTCTTATCGCATCCTGCGTATGAATGAACCATCTGCTGAGTCAGGGCGCCCCATGCCTTATGGACTAGCTCTTGGCGATGCTCATTCTTCCCCGTCGACGATAGCTTTTGAGGAGATCTGGGTGAACCGCACTCTTGTCGTTGATTTCGAGTTTAATGGTCGAGACTGCGGGCCCGTCAGCGAGTGAGGTCATCAATGAGCTTCGCTGCTTGGCTTTGAGCCGTAGCCTTGTTCTGGCCGTGGCGAAGGAGCCGTTGGCGAGATGATGGGAAGCGGTGCGCAGAATGATGGCCGCTTTGGTTTAGCTTTTCGATGGTAGGACGAGGTCAGCAAGGTGTCCGAGAGCCTCTTCCAAAGAGGAGCTGACCTGGTCGATGCCGTAGACCAGCATTAGGTTATCCCAGAGTCCAAAATCTTCCACGAGAAGTTCATCTTGGCCTTGCTGGCTCAATACGGCGTCTTTGTAGGTTCGTGTCAAAGCTGAGCGATAGCCGATCACAGGCTTCTTTTGAGCATGAGCGTAACCACATTCCCAAACGGTGCCGCAGTCCGCACTCGGGCCACGAAAAGGGCTAAGATTGGCGAGCACCGCATCGGCATCGTCGATCATTTGACGATTCGCTTGAAAGATAGAGCGAGCTGTCTCCGCGGGGTCTTGTGCCTCAGGAATCAGATTGTCGAGGGGAAAAAGGCCGATATAGCCGCGCGATTTCAGGATGTTCACCAGTTGGCGACCGTGCGCAAGAGCATCGTGGCGGAAGACATCGGGACCAGCGAGATAGATCTTCTTCATTGAAGTACTTTCTAGATTGCAATTTGCTTCTCAACAGTGGAACTCTAAATTCCAAGGTCAACGACAACCTTTCAATTGCATTAGCTCAGGACGCTACCGGCTGGAAGTGATAAGCAAAATCCGCAGGCGCGAGTACTCAGAGGTTAGCTGGCGTCTCATCAGCACTGCAGAAACCTGAGTGCTTTTGACTGAGTGCCTACAAGCCGCAGGCGTCGATTTGCTCCTGTGGAAGCTGAGCTTCATAACGAGCGTCCGTCAGCGAGAGCAAGAAACAAACGAGCGCTTCTACATTATCGCTATCCATGAGGTTCTTATTTCCGTTAGCGAGAACTTCGTTACTGATATTCTCA
>JAKVCH010000379.1 GCA_022447485.1 Polyangiaceae bacterium
GATCTCGTCAGCTAGACCGTCTTCTGACTGCACCTTAACCAGAGCAGCAGTTAGAGTTGTCTTGCCATGGTCGATGTGACCAATCGTGCCAACGTTTAGATGGGGTTTAGTACGTTCGAACTTTTCTTTTGCCATGATTCCAGCGCTCTACTTTTATTCAGAAACCGGTTCAAGTATCGGCTTATCTTATGAGCCATTTGGCTCGGGTGGAGCCCACAACCAGATTTGAACTGGTGACCTCGTCCTTACCAAGGACGCGCTCTACCTACTGAGCTACGCCGGCACAAGCCAATTTCCACTCCGCGCCAACCCACATAGATTGGCAAAAAAAAAATAAGCGGGAGACGGGGGTCGAACCCGCGACATTCAGCTTGGAAGGCTGACGCTCTACCAACTGAGCTACTCCCGCAATAATTTGGTGGAGGGTGTTGGATTTGAACCAACGTAGGCATACGCCGGCAGGTTTACAGCCTGCTCCCTTTGGCCACTCGGGCAACCCTCCGGGATGATGAATCCATTTCTTTTGAAAACGGAAATTTAAAGTGAAGTGATATTTTAAGAGTTAATCTGGCTGAAGAGCCGTGGAGCTGGCGAAGGGACTTGAACCCGCAACCTTCGGTTTACAAAACCGGTGCTCTACCAATTGAGCTACACCAGCAAAATATCGCTGCTGGAACGAGATACTAAGAAGAAGGGGTTTAAGAAAATCTGATGGTTTCCCTGAGAAAGCCAGCAATAAGTTGAAGATGAAGTAAGTCCTTGCCGCCGCTGAATCGATAGAGTCACCGAGACTTTCAGAACAAGACCGCTTTAATTTTAAGCATTTTTACGATCTTTGCTCTTAGCCGCTTTCGGGGTGCCGTGAGTTAGCCCCCTGCCTAAAAGGAGTCAAGATCTTTTCTGCAGCAGAGATGAAGAATTGGACGATTTCTTGCAGTCAGCCATCTCGCGTGACGGTTCAACCAATCTACTGAGCCCCAACAGATAGAAAGTTCTATTGAATCAGAGCTTTAGCTCTGTTCTTTTGGTTGTTCAGCGCCTCGGGCCATATCGTCGAGAATCTCTTGGAGTTCATCCCTTGAGAAAGGCAAGCGGCTCAAGGCAGCCTCTTCAGCTATCTGGGCGTCTTCCAATTGGGTCAAAGCATCCAGAGCTCGTTGACGCCACGGCGTCTTCTCGCCCGTCCGGGCGATCATAGCCACCGTACTCTTCATCATCGTCACGGCTTTCTTAAGTAAGATACTGTATCGCAGCCGCATCGCTGCCCGAAATAACTCTTGCCGGTCTGTGGAGTGCGAACCGGATGGTGTGATCTTCATCAACTCGCGATGTAAATCGCTATAGAGCTCGCCCACCCGAACGCCCGACATAGCCGACCAATGGGCATTACCTATACGCATCACCTGAGAATACTCTCCCTGAGCTCGCAACAATAGTTCACAACGACGCTCAAGGTCGGCGAGAAAGTGAACATCAGGTTGAAGGCTGATCGCTTTCGACTGAAGCCGGGCAACTTCACCACGACCGAAATACAAGGGAGCCAAGTCGATAGGTGGAACAGACAACTGATGATAACCATTCTCTTCTACGACGCGCCGCCCTCGAGCGAAGTAACGCATCGCTGGACCTAGATCGTTAGTCTGCACCAAGGCTAAACCCTTGGCGGAGTAGAGAGTCACTAACTCCAAGGGCCGTCGCAGCTCTAAACTAACCAGAGCAGCGGTCTCTCCGGCACTTTCGTACCTTTCAAAAAAAAGCAGCAAACGAACTAATCGCAATTGAAGCTCCTCTTTCTGGACGCGATATCTCCTCGTTGCCTCTGCTGGAGCTCGAGACTGGCTCTTCTGCCAATGCAAGAAGGTCTCAAGAGCGTCCTGGGGGGCTCCGCCACGATCTTGAGCAATACCCAAGCCCAAATATGCGTCGAGTCGCTCTTCCGCGCTGAGCTGATCTTCTACTCGCAGCAGTAACTGGCCCTGTTCTTGGGCGTCTTGAAATCGCTCCTCACCCAGAGCGCGAGAAAGGGCGTCCAAGAGTTCGTGGGCATCAGTCGCTCGGCCACCGTCCGTAATAATTTGGGCACTGATAACTTCTGAGCCCGTCGGGCCTTTCTGTGCAGCTTCCTCAATAACTCGACTACTCGGATCGAGAGGTCCTGAGGACCGGCTGCACGCTCCGAACAGGCCAGCGAACAAGATCGCCACCGCCCCCCTGGCAACGGTCTTTCGTCGGAAAGGAATCACTCCTGCACCTGAGAACAAACTCCCTCGTTGCAAATAGAGCCCTGTTCGCAATCCGAAGTCCAATTACATTTCTTCGAAGAGGCGGACTTGGCATCATCTGGAGGCGAACCGGCACCAACCTCGGCTCCTTGATAAACCTCTTGATTCAAGTCTTGCAAGGCATCCTCCATGCGCGCCTTTTCGTCATCATTGAGGCCAAGAGCTAAATCGCGCTCGGCAGCCTTTGCCAGACCCAACCAGTAGCGAGCGTCTGGGCGAAAGTTCAAACGATAGTCGGTCATTCCGCGCAAGTAGCAATAACGAACCAACTCTTCATCAGAGAGGGAGTCGCGCGAACTATCGAGAGTTCGCCAAAGCGCCAGGGCCTTTTCGTATTCATTTTGCTCGTAGTAGCTTTGACCACGCTCGAGCTGATGAGAATAATTATTACATCCGCCTAAACAGAGGAGAGGCGCCAAAAGAATCGGAACGAAAAGGCGGAAGACCATGCTCGCAAGTTATCAGCGAAGGGCCAAAAGATGCAATGGATCGTCGCTCAAGACTTCTTGTTTCGATAAAGTAGGCGAACGATCGGCAGCTCATATTCGATGGCTTTTCGTTCTCGGGGAGAGCGCGCAATAAATTCATGGTCCGCGATGCGAGGGCCGCCAGCCACCGGTTCAAATGCAGCATGGTCATCTAAAACCGCCTGATATTGATCCCCACGCTCGGCAACGTCAGTTTGCACGAAGAGCTCTCCGCCAGGAATGAGGAGACGGGTCAGAGTGTCGAGCAGAGACGATGTCAGGACCAAGCGTTTTTCATGGCGCTTTTTCCACCACGGATCGGGAAAGTGGACGTAAACTCGACCTAAGCTGTTCTCTGGAAAGCGAGGTAGGGTCAAGCGCGCATCTTCAGCGAAGATACGACCCCGATGGCCTAGCCCTCTTTCTTTCACCCGCTCATCGACAATCGTTGCCCACTTTCGTCGAATTTCGAGACCAATAACGCGAACCTGGGGCTCCGCCTCAAGTCGTTCGATTGTAAACCAACCCCGACCCGGACCAATTTCGAGTTCGATAGGCCCCTTCGGAGCCGAGACTTGATCGACGGGCGGGTCACTAAAGAGCTCGTCCAAGTTAATCTGCCCTTCTTCAGGTAGACGGGGACAATGAGCGTAAGGGTCGTTCACCATGAGGCCGGGTTCTTTCCACGAGGAAAGGGTCTTGTCGAGGCCGATGCGTGCTATGGACCCGCCATGCGCCGTCGAATGTTAGGAAAAACCGGGTTCGAAGTCTCCGAACTAGGAGTGGGCACCTGGGGCCTCAGTGGAGAGGGCTATGGCGCAGTCGCTCGGGAAGAAGTCCCCCGCGTAGTGAAAAGAGCCTTAATGATGGGTATTTCGCTCTTCGACACTACGCCCTCCTACGCAGGGGGAGCAATCGAAGAAATTCTCGGAGAATGCATCGGCCCTCAGCACAGCGCCCATGTAGTGATTCGCTACGGAACCGACACTTCAGGCAGCCTGCCGATCAAAAACTTTCACCCCAAATTCTTGCTCAATCAGATGACGCAAAGTCGAAAGCGCTTGGGGAAAGAGGCAAAACTCATCGGCTTATTGCATCACCCGACCCTCGCAACGGCTCAAGGCTCGGCTGCCTCTGAAGCATTGGAGAAAGCACGCAACGAAGGTCTACTCGATGCCTGGGGAGTAAGTACCTCCAGCGCAGAGGTGGCTTTGGCTGCAATCG
>JAKVCH010000038.1 GCA_022447485.1 Polyangiaceae bacterium
TCAGAGTTGCATTGGTGGGCTTTGGAATACCTGTGATTGCTCAGAGTGTTCAACAGGCAGCAAGGATTGTCTGGGCGGGGTGGTGGCGCGAGAATGTATTGCTGGGCGCTGGGTGACCAGTGCTATTTGTCAAGGGCCCCGACCAATCTGTGCAGCCGGTCAATGCTTCTGCGAAAACGGAGGAGACGATTGCGATGCGATTCCAGACATCATTCCCCCGGCTGTGATCATTAGCTCTCCGGTAGATAGTTCTCTCTTGCCTGCAGAATCTGTCTCAGCCGTCGCCCTTGTCTTCAACGAAGACATCATAGTGCCAGAGGGGAGCGATGCCGCACTCTTGTATGATTCGCTTGGTCGAGTCGTTGCCGGAGAAGCCAGCTACTCATCCGACACCATTGTTTTTACTCCCCAGCAGCCCTTACGGCGGGGCACTTCTTACGAAGTACGCGTGGCTCCCGAGGTGAGCGACCTACAAGGTAATGCGGTCGGCAGCGGGGTTGCCGTCGGCTTCGAGACAAGCATCCCCAATCGCGGCACACCGGTCTTCTCGCAAGAAGCGTATCAACTAGGCTCATCTGTGCCAGCTCGTCACGCTCTAGGTCCGGATGGCGATGCTTATCTTATCTGTGCCTCTGCCGAGCAAACCCCAGACTGGCAGTTTATCAACCGAGAGCACCACTTCCTCTGGCAAGATGGTGAATTCTCCGAACCCTTCACCCGACTTCCTTCTTATTCTGGATTATATGATTTGATTGTGAACGCCGACGGCAGCCTGACCTCTGCTCATAGCTTGGGCGGAAATGTGATTTTCTATCGCTTCGACGGTGAAGAGTGGAGCATTACCCCAGAGCATGTCCTCTGGGGCGCACAGGCATCCGAGTATACGACGCGATCGAATTACGATGGGGACATCCTTGTCATCTCGGATGTTGCGGGTGCCTACACAATCGACTCCAGAGCCAACGGCACATGGCTTGCGACGCGTACTCTCCAGGAAGACGCGGCTTTGGTGCCAGATGTCGCACTCGGGCCTGAAGGACACGGAGCGGTGGTGATTGTTGAAAGTGAAGAGCTTACGGATAGCGTTATTGGGTTTCGCTATTCTCTCTCCGGCCCTGACCTCACAGGGTGGAGCGACTTTGCCAATCTCCCTCTGGCGGTCAACCCAAGTGAAGTCTCCACACTCCTGAATCGGACGGCTGCCGTTGATTCGTCGGGTAACCTTTTCTTCTACTATTCGTTGCGACTCAATGATGGCTCTGATCAGCACTATATGCAGCGAGTTCTCGCTGCAGAGGCGGGGCAGAGTCCCGGCGCCTCGGCCTCTGATTGGAATCATTCCGAGCCTGGTGTGAGCCTTGGCATCGTGCATATATCGGGAGATAAGCAAGGGGGCTTGATTGCTGCCTACGAGGTTCGAGTTTCGAGTACGTCAGACTTTTATGCGCGCCATTACGATGCTGCCACAGCAAGCTGGGCATCTCCTGTGGCAATCCTGCCGAATGCAGGGGAGTTCGGTTCTTACATCTTCCCTCAACTGCGAATGACTGACGACGGCCACGCGACCGCTGTTGTTCAATATTTATCTGGTTCGGTGCATGCTCTTAGGGGATCCAAATTTAGTCCGGAGACAGGCTGGCAACCTCAAGCGCTCTATCAAGCATCGGTTAGTGAGTCTTTCGTGGGTTTTCGATTGGCAGCAAACAACAACAATCTCACCGCCATCTTTCTCGAGCCTGCGGGCGCGAGTCCTTCCCTGATAGCTTATTAAGCTTCGGCAGGACGGTTCCTCGACCCGTCTTATTTTGACTTAGGTGATTCTGTTGTTTCCTTGACGAGCACTAGGCGAGCGAGGAGATGTTTTCTCCCAGGAATTGTCATCGATCGCAGGGGTATCACAAGGTTCTCTGTAGCCGTGCTCGCCCTAACCTATTCGCCTCGGAGTCTTGCGGTCACGAACCTTTCGGCGGAAGTCATTTTAGCGGGTGTCATTTCCCGTCCAAGAGGTCGCATGTAGGCCACGTTGTAGTCTTTGCAGGTGGTATTCTCCAACACATCGAAGCCGAGCTTGTCCATGAATTCTTTGAAGTCAGGCTCAGTCCAACCACTGATCCAAGGCTCACCGACTTTCGCTGCGAGCTTCAGTAGAGACTGTATGGACCGAATCGGGCCAACTTGTTCCGGTGCATCAAAAACTCTCTGGTCCACATAGCTCATCAAGATGATTGAGCCCGGAGCGACCAGTGACTTCAGCTTCTGCAGCGTTTCTGCGGTGGCTGTTTTGGGAATGTATTGAGTCACCCCTTCCAGTAGAATAAGAGAAGGTCGATTCGGCTGAAAGTCATCTCTTTCCCTCAGCTTTTCGTCCAAGGAGTCATGATTGAAATCAACCGCCACAAATTGGACATACGAATCCTTGAGCTCTGCGACCGTGGCGTCTTTTTTTGCAACGCGCTCGAGTTTTGTCACTTTTGATTGCTGGACTTTTGGTTGATCGACCTCCCAAACTTGAAAGTCTTTTCTTGGTAGGGCGAGGCGAAATCCACGTGTGTCGTAACCGGCACCGAGCAGAATCATATTCTTCATCGATGGCGCGTACTTCAGGACCTCTTCGTCGAGCCACTTGGTTCTGATCAGCAGCATTTCCAAAATCCCAGGTCCAAGTAAATTATAGAGGCCGCGGATCAGAGACTTACCCATGAGTGCCTGAAAGGTTGCACCCGGGTACATGTAGCGAGCGTAGGGGTCATAGAAGAGTCGCTGCTGGGGACTCCAAAGTGCTTCATAGTCGCGTGCCTTGGCCACGCCCTGTGCTGTTCCATCCTTCATTGAACCTAGATATCACCGCCGCCTTGCCGGTGAAATCGCTCCAGCGCAGAGGGACAGGCGTCTGGCTTCTTGAGGGGTTTTTTACCCAGCATGGAGGCGGGTTTTCTATTTTTTGGAGCCGCCCTGTCTGCTTCGGCCCTCGCGCTTTGCGATGGCAGGGTGAGCGAAGCGTCACGATCTTAGCTGCGGGGCGAGTGAAATAGCTTTGCGATATTCAGTTGACGCGGATGTGACATGAGAGCCCAGACTCTTGGAGTCGATGAGAAGCGTGAAAGTGAGTTTCTGAGAGCTTTTCGCAGACTTGCTCGTGGGGCCAGCTCCAGGAATGTGTCGTGGTCAAGACGGGCTTATCTTTACGTTACAGAAAATTCTTCCTACCGTTTTTCTCTTGTTACTTTCCGCCATGGGCTGTGAGTGCAGAAATTTGATGCTGAAGTAGACTCGGACCATGCACATCCGAAACGCCAGTATTCTTGCCGGTATGGCGGCAATAGGTAGCGTTCTATTGGCTGGTGGGCTTTGGCTTGCCCACCATGAATGGGGAAGTGAACTGGCTCTTGCGCAGGCCTCAGATAGCGCGATGGATGTGTTAGGAGGAATACTCCTGCTCGTTGCGCTCACGGCGCATCGTTGGTGGGCGGGGCTCGGCCGTGAACGTATGGAATCGTGTGCAGCACTTGCTCTTTCGGTCCTTGCCATTCTTTTAGGAGTCGAAGTGGCACAGGGTTCGGTTCAAGTGCTGCGTGGAGCAGGGGTTGTCGTGTTAGACGGCCTATTGTTGGTGCCCTTCCTCGCTAAAGTTTTGTTCAAGGCCTGGGTATGGTCTCTTTGTGGAGATAGCGGTTCTCCGGCCATGACAGCCCTGAAGCTCGATGCGCGTAACGATGTGCTTGTGGGGCTAGTCGCCACCATGGGTTTCTTTGCGGCACGCCTCGGCTCGCCGAGCGTTGATGCCTGGGTCGCCTTGCCCCTGGCCGCGTATATTATCTGGGGAGGCGTTGACTTAGCTCGCGAAAACCTGAACCAAGTCCGCGCGCGTGCCCCCGGTCATTAGCTCTTCGATGAGGACGCCTGCTCCGTCGATGAGGAGCTGAAGAACGCGCTGGAGCAACGGGGATAGAGCGGGTCATCTATTTCACTACATGCCCTGCTGCGAAGGTATTCGGCCGCCGTAGAGAAGAGAGGCTATTTGGCGGCCGTAACCAAGCAGAGTCATCTCTGTTTCGTTCCTTTATTTTGGTCTAGCGGACGCGGCAGGAAGATGGTGCAGAACGGACCTACCCTCTTAACTTGATAAAGAACTGAGCCGTAGGCGCATAGTCCTTGATCAAAGTACGATGAGTGTCTTACGTTTGAGAGGACGGTCTAAGGATAAGTGAGAAAGTTGGAACGAGAGGTGCAAAGTAAGAGTGGAGCTAATTGCTAATGAGCAAGGGCCTGACTCGGCTTTGGAATTGGTTGGTGAGGCCGTCTTCTCGGGTACAAGACCCGATGGACCGCAGGCGCTCACGACTCCTTGCTTCGCAATTGGTCGTCGTGGATCTTTTGGTCCTTATCGGAGCCTTGTTGCAGGCCTTGAGGGCTCCTGACTTTCTTCCGGTTGCGCCCTTTGTGGGCATCGGCTGGAGCGCTCTTTTTTTCGGCTATGTCTTAGCCCGGAAAGGAGCCTACGAGGTGGCTGCATCGATCGTCGCAACAAGCATCATTTTCGTTTGCTTAGCGATTGTCTTGGTGCGTCCTCAAGACCCTGTCTGGGAAGGGTTCATGACGCTCGCCGTGCTTTTTGCTTCACTCTTCGTTTCCTTGCGTATCATTGCGCTGCTCTCTGCTTGGGCCGTCGCAGCCACGATTGCGGCTGTGTTTTTGACTCCTGAGCTGCGGGCACCAGGAACGAGCATCCCCCTTGTTTTTTACCAAGTCATTATGGTGGCCATGATTTTTCTGACTCGCGCCCATCATGCTGCTTTGGATAAAATGCGCAGGGAAAAGGATTTGGCTCACCAAGCTCGCCTCGAACAGGCCAAGAGGGTGGAGTTGCTGGGTCGTTTGGCTGGGGGCATAGCTCATGATTTCAATAATGTTCTCCAGCTGGTGACCGTTGGCGCCAGCGAATTAAAGAGTTCCAACGAGATCACTTTGGATGATCAAGAAGTTGTCGGCGATATTTTGGAGGCTTCTGAGCGTGGTTCAGATTTAACGAAGAGGCTGATGATGGTGGCGAAGGAGCAACAGCTCGAGCCAGGTGTTTTTGACCTCAAAGACTGGCTGCATCAGGTTGTTCCAACGCTTGAGCGTGAGTCCAGGGGGCGTGCTTCCCTTGAGTTTTTTTATTCTGAGGGTGTTGTGAAAATTTGCGCTGATGAAACGCAAGTGAGGCAGGTGCTCGACAATCTCATTCGTAACGCCATTGCTGCGTGCCCTGATGCTGCAGTGATCCGGCTCCGCCTCGAAGACACTCAGCTTGTCGGTGAAGATGCCTTAGAACTGGGATGTGCTCCTGGAAGGTACGCGCAATTATTCGTGGAAGATTCTGGCTCCGGCATGGACGAACAGACCCTAGCGCGTATTTTTGATCCTTTTTTCACAACCCGGGATGCTGGCATGGGCACAGGGCTCGGCCTCGCGAGCGTGTGGGCGATCCTGCAACAGCAGGGCGGTCATATTTCTGCGGAAAGTCGCCTCGGGGAGGGCTCAAGCTTTCGGGTCTTGTGGCCACTTGCCCTTGGTTCGGCGGCGCAAGCAGAGGCTACTTTTGAGGCGAACTAAGACTTAATCAGCCTGGGACAGCTGGCTTCGAAGGGCTTTTGGTGTTCGTTGATCTGATGAGGGAGGTTTTCAATTGTCGACCGCGCTCGACGCCGAGACTAGCATCGTCATTGAGTCATTGCGTCATGGAGTTATTGCGTCGTGCTGCGAATGCCCCCATAAATGCCTCGGGCGACGAAGACGGGCATGATGAAGTGTTCGAAAATGACGCGAGGGATCAACACGACGCCACCGCCTGGGGTGTAGACGCGTAGACCATCATCTTCGAGGCCAAAGATCGAACCCCACCGATAGGCAGGCGGGCGATAGCGCCTCTTGACGGAGCGCCCAGCAAGCTCGCGGCTGAGGTTGCTGTCTACCACTCGATGCCCTTCGTTCCGCGCGGAGGAGCGTGAGGGATCTGTTGCTGCAATGTCGCCGACTGCATAGATGCAGGACTGCCCTTCAACTCGCAGCATTGGGTCGACGCGCACAAAGCCTTGTTCGTTCAGAATTTCAGAGGGTAGCCAATCTGAATTGGGTGCGGTGTTTCCGACGCACCACAGGATGAGATTGGCATCAAAGGTCGACTCAGAGTTCTGAAACCGTAGGGTACCCCCTTGGGGTAGCTTCGAGTTCTCACTCGCCGGAATTTGGACGCGGCTATTGAAATGAAGCTCAACGCCTTTACCGCGGAGGCGCCGAACAACTTTCTCACGCACGCGCTGGTGGTAGCCCGAGTGGGGTAAGTCTCCCGAGACAAAAAGGTGCACGTTTTTCTCTGGATAGCGAGTGGCTAACGCTGCTGCTGAGCTGACACCGCTTGGTCCTCCACCGACGATGGCGATGTCTTTGGCATGGTAAAAGAGCGCTGCCGTCTTTTGAACCTCTGCCCGAACCTCAGCTTCTGTGTTGAGGCTGGGTCGACGCCAGAAACCATTGCTGACTCCTGTCGCGATGACCAAGGCGTCGAAAGGTAGCGACTCTTCTTCGCCATTGGTGGCTTCGATCAATACCTTGCGTTCCTTGAGGATCAGAGATCGGAGTCGCGCTTGGACGATTCGCGCCGAGTCGAGTTTTCGATAACGGGGATAGGGGGTAGCATACTGCTTGCGCCATTCTTCGGGGCGAGAGAGGCGCAAGCCGAGTTCTTGTCCACTGAGATGTAAGGGGGCTGCCCCGATGGCGATGACCTCATGTTTCTTTGCGAGAGAGGCTGCACAGAGCACGCCGGTGTCGCCGAGGCCTGCAATCACGATTCGTTGAACCACAGGACAGCGTAGCGTTTCGAGCGAGCAGGAGAAGGGGCCTTGTCGAATTTACCGACTCATCTCAAGTTCGCGGTGTCCTAAGCGCCCAGAAGGGGCTTGCGCCTCGGTCGCTATGAGCGCAAGCCTCTCTGGCGTTCGACAGATGGCAAGTAACCTGAATTACTCAGCAAGGCGAACTGTGCCGCTTGGTAGATTGTTGCTCAACTCGAGAGCTTGTAGTTCGCCTTCTCCCAGGTCTTCGATATTGCCAACCAGCGGCTTGAAAGCGAAGGGTGCGGGGCTATCGTCAGGTTCTGGCTCGACGGAAATCACTGCCAAAGTTTCTGTCGCTAAGAGATCGAGGGGCGGGTCGACAAAATCTTGGCCGGGAAAGGGCGGTGGGTCTTCTGGCCCTGCGTCAGGACCGGGGCCATCATCGTCGACGCCTGCTGGGTCGACAAATCGACCTGTTGAAATAGGACCATCCTCTCCATCGACCCAGCCTTCGTAGACCCAACCATCAGGTAATTGTGGGAGGTTGAGGGATGCAACTTTTGCTCCGGGGTCGAGGAACCAAATGCCCTGAGAATAGGCTACTTCCTCCGCAGCCGTTGGCACGGCCAACATGAATTGGCCCGCCGCATTCGAAAAGTCATCGCCCAAAGCTTTACTATCGAGGATCGTGAGCTCTGAGCTGTCTCCATTCCAGGATCCGGCAAGAATATGGGTGTTCGAAGGCTCCGGAAGGTCCTCCTCGTCTGGGGGCTCGATTGTCAAAACGTAGGATGTCGCGCCTTCGAGAGCGTCGAACGGAATACTCACGCTGGCGCTTGTTTTCCCCTCTTCTAGATTAAAGCGTCCAGCGCTTACGGGGCCACCCTCATTGAGGAACCACCCTTCATAAACGAAGCCACCAGCCAAGCTTTCCAAATTCGAGAGCTCGATTGTCAATTCGGCTTGGGCGTTATTTTCGGCGGCATCTGACATGCCTTTGGGGTCCTCAGCTTCACCATCACAGGCAAAAGTCGCTGCACTGGCCAAAATCATCAGGGCGACGTGATCGCGCAATCGTAAAGCATGAGCTATTTGTGTCTTCATTATTCTACCTTCCTCAGGAAATATTTGTTTTCCTCATGAACAGTGAACGCAGCCCAAGCATAATGGTTTCTCCTTCAGTGAGAATTTTTTCTAGCTCTGCTCATGCCCTGATTGCGCCTTTGAGTTTTGGCGGTCTGGGCGTTCTGTGCTTGCGGCTTGGCGAGGGCCTGGGGGATGAGCGTCGTCCAGTGGCCATCTTTGGCGTCCGGCGAGCTCAAGGAAGGGCTGCACGAGATTGCGGGCAAGCGTGGCCATCTTTGGCGTCCGGCGAGCTCAAGGAAGGGCTGCATGCGATGCGGGCCAGCGCGTCCTCTGGCATCTGAACAGGAGCCTTTTCGCGCAGTGAAACCCTTTGCAGTGCGTCAATCGAACCAGCTTGTGTAGGCGGCAATCTTTTTGAAAATATTTCGAAACAAAACTCCTCAGATTGATGATTTCTATTGCATTTTCAGTAGGCAAAGCGCTATCTCAGTTTAGATCGGCCCGCTGGTCGGGAGCCGTAGACTTAAAGAACAAACAGACGGGATGTTGATTGTGTTAAAATTGAAAAGAATTCAGATTGTTACTCTGGCCCTCTGCCTGGCATTGGCGGCTTGCGAAGAAGAAACGACCGAAGAGATGCAGTCTTCAGCGGCTGACAGCGAAGGCGGCGACAGCGAAGGCGGCGACAGCGAAGGCGGCGACAGCGAAGGCGGCGACAGCGAAGGCGGCGACAGCGAAGGCAGCGACAGCGAAGGCAGCGACAGCGAAGGCGGCGACAGCGAAGGCAGCGGCGGCAGCCCGACTACCGTGGACCCGAGCGCTGGAAGCTGCAGTGGAACCCCGACAAGCTGTTCAAGTCAATCATGGGCCTGGTCGGGTTACCCCGATCAAAGCGACATACAGGCTTTCCAATCTCAACCATGCTTTTTGCCAGGAGTGCAGCAGCCCTGTTTTGACGGGACCTTCGAAGAGAAGAATATCATCGACCAAAGAGTCATCGACTGGGAAAGTAATCGTCAGGATACTTGTGAGTTGATTGATGGTTGTGAGCCTTCTTATACGTGCGAAGACAAGTTTGATGTTGGGGGCGCGACTTGTGATGAAGACGCTGACGAAACAACTTGCGGTACTAGTGGTTGTCAGTTTCTCGATGATGTCTGTCGTCTAAAATCAGGCTTTGCTGAATCGACGAGATGTCGAGACCTCAGCACTGAAACTGAATGTGATGTCTATAGCGGCCAGGCGGGCTGCAGCTGGGGTGGCTGTTCCGGTAATCAAACGACCCCATGCAACTTTCTCAATCAGGAGGCGGCCTGTGACAACCGTGGTGACTGTTATTGGGTAGTTGATTCGTGCCAGAGAAAAAGTCTGAGCAATCAGTGTACGAGCAGGTATTACACTGACTTTACTGATTATACGACTCGACAGAATGCCTGTCAGACTGCTACCTGCGATTGGAACGCCGGCTGCGTGCCCCTGAGGAATGGGACCAAAAGAAATAGTTGCAAGGATATTCGCGATAATCCGGCGACCACTGTTCAGTTTTGTCTCGACCAGCCAGACTGCGAATTAGGTGGCGTTTGTGCCCAGCCCAATTGCTCTGAACTTAGCGTGGCAGAATGTGGCAGCTTTTCCAAGTTTTGCGAATTAAGGAAGTTGACTGGTCAGAATGAGCAGGTCGCCCTCTGCCAAGGCACTGCGACGGCTTGTGAAGGTCTGGCTAGCGAGCAAGGTTGTGAGGCTCAAGGGTGTACCTGGACCGAGCCTGGCGAGTAACCATTGCACCATGAACGAGAGCCCTGCAGCTGAGCTTTCGGGCTCGTGCCGAGGGCTCTCGTCTTTTTGTCCATGGTTTTCCCTCAAGGGAAAAGAATCCTTTCCTCCTCTCCAAGTCACGGCAGAGCGTCGCTACAGCAGCACAGAGTCCCATTACGTCAGCACAGAGCACTGCGCTGGATCTGCCCCAAGCTTCTTCGCTTTTGGCGCTATGCCCGAAGCGGTCGATCGGCTACTTGGCGTTGTATGTGGAGGAAAAATCATCTGATCGCTTTTGGGAGCGCCGGCCCATGATGGAGATCAAGGACAGGTATGGCTTACCTATCTGGACGACGGCGGAACGCAGCAAGGAGCTCATCTGGCGGGAGTTAAAGTCATTGATCCCGAGGGATGCGCGACTTTTTCTCGAAATTGCCTCGGGTACAGGCCAGCATGCGCTGCATTTCGCTGAGCGGCTCGGCGCTTTGAATCCGGCGCTGAGCTATCAGCCCTCGGACTATGATCAAGAGCACCTGGAAACCTTAGAAGACCGGGTGCGTTTCAGCCGATTGAAAAACCTCCGCCCACCCATTCGGCTCAACGCAGCGAGTGCATCATGGCCTCTGAATGCAGCTGACTTCATTTTCAACGCCAATATGATCCAGGTCGCTCCCTTTGAGGTTACTGAGGGGCTCATGAGAGGTGCTGCCCGATTACTGGCTCCAGGTCGATGCTTGGTGACCTATGGCCCCTACACCGTCGATGGGAAGCACGCCTCGAAGCGCAATCAGGAGCGCGATCGTTCTCTTCATAAAATGGATGCTCGCTACGGTGTACGCGACATCGTCGAAGTCAAAGGCGAGGCAGAAAAATACGGTCTGCACCTGCTCGAGCAACGACAGATGCCCGAGCAGAACCTTTTGCTCATCTGGGAACGAAGAAAAGAGCCTTCCTAGCCCGTGCCGCTTCCTGCAGTTCTTGTCGAAGGCAGAGTTTTCCCCTGAGAGGTTGTCGTTATCAGCCAACTAGCTCATCTGAATCAAACATTTCCCTATGGCGCGACCTGACCATAACTTATCGACAGCGAGATGAAATTCGTCGAGAGAAGGGGCCTCCTGCCTTGAGAGCTGCTTTTTCAGCGGCTCGATTCCGTAGAAAAAACAGGAAGAGCCGTACGAGTAGGCGAGGTTTTCCCGAGACCTTGCGTACTTCTTCTATCGTGGGTGCGCCGGCAATGCTCACGACCTTTCCAGCCTTTTTTACTGATCACCAGGAGGACCAGCAGGTAGCCAGCGCTCCCGCCACTCGAAGAGAGCGGGCGCTTTGATAGATTGGACAATTGGCACGTAGAACGTCACCCTGCAGGCTATGCAGATCAGCGCGGCTTTCGATTCTGGTAATATTTTGGTCAAAAATGCCAACGACCCAGCAGATATCGTTCTCGAGATTAAAAAAGATGTCGGTGAAGATCACTTTCAGTGGTTTCATTTTCGTTTGACTGGCGCACGGGGGCAAGAGCTGCGTATGCGCTTGGGCAATGCGGCTGAGGCGAGCTACCCTGATGGCTGGCATGATTACCGCGCTTGTGCTTCCTACGATCGCAAGACCTGGTTTCGGGTTCCGACAAGCTTTGTCGACTCAGAATTAGTGATTGAACATCAACCGCAAGCAGATTCAGTCTACTACGCCTACTTTGCTCCTTACTCTGCCGAACGTCATGCTGACTTTCTGGCTAGCATTCAGGGGCAGGAGGGCGTCGAGCTCCGTCTTCTCGGTCGTAGCGTCGATGGTCGGGATCTTGATCTTGTTGTCTTGTCTTCGCCCGAAGCAGAGCACCTCGCTCCACCCAAGGTCTGTTGGATCGTGGGCCGCCAGCATCCAGGAGAAACCATGGCCGAGTGGTTAGTCGAAGGCCTGCTGGAGCGGTTATTGGACGGGAACGATCCTGTGGCCCAGGAGTGTCGCCGCCGGGCACGTTTTTTCATTGTTCCGAATATGAATCCCGACGGTTCGGTGCGGGGTCATCTTCGTAATAACGCTGCAGGCGCGAACTTGAATCGAGAGTGGCAGGAGCCTAGTCAAGAACGAAGTCCCGAAGTATTTTACACGCGACAAGCGATGGTCAGCGAAGGGGTCGACTTCTTCTTGGATGTGCATGGCGATGAGGCATTGCCCTATAATTTTATCGCAGGCGCTGAGGGCGTACCGCGTTGGAGCGTTCAGGCGGCTGAGCGGCAACAGAGGTATTTGAGCGCTCTGGCGCAAGCGAGTCCTGACTTTCAAACGGAGCACGGTTACCCGGTCTCCATGCCAGGCACAGCGAATCTCAAAATCGGTTGCAATTGGGTTGCTGAGCATTTCGGCTGCTTGTCGATGACTCTGGAGCAGCCCTTCAAAGATACCGTTGACCGTCCGCAGGCCCAGGGATGGAGTCCCGCGCGGGCGAAATGTCTCGGACGCGCCCAGCTTGATGCTCTTTTGGCGACCTTCGAGCTGCTCTAATTCCCAGAGTTGTGCTCCCTGCTCGTCCCTGGAGGTGCGCTTGCTTTCAAAGACTCAGCCGACTTCGCTTGTCTGACGAAGATGAAAAAAGAAAAAGGGCCGCTCGGTTGAGAACGGCCCTTTTTTTGCGACGCGGCACAGAGCCGCATTCTGTTCAAACGAGAAGAGATGACTTATTGGCAGCTTCCGACGCCAGGAGGCGGAGTCGAGGCGACAGCGCCATAGTCACCCATAATGATATCACGGCTCGTGGTGGAACCATTATAGTTGATTGTTAGATTTGCTTCGGCATTCGGGCTTGTTCGAGATACGAGAATGCGTAATCGGTAGAGAGCGCTCAATTCATCTGCTACTTGCTCGAAGGCTTCTTTCAGCTCCTCCTCATCAGAAGCGAGGAAGCTGCGGCCTTCAGAGAGGGTGTTGAGATCTTCCACATCGACATCGGAGCCTAAGCCGACCGCATAGACGGAAAGACCTCCGTCATTTGCCGTGATTTCTGAGCGAGCTTGTTGGGCTGTTAGAATATTCGACGCGGTATCCTTACCATCTGTGAAGACGACCATGACGCGAGGAAGAAGAAGGGCTGAATCGCTGGTTCGAAATGACGACCACCGAACCGCAGCGTCAAATATTGAAGTCTGTGATTTGGATGTAGGAGATGTATAGGGTCGATAATAATTCTCAACCGTCTGCACTGAAGCCGAAGAAGATGAGTATTCGACGCTTTGAGTTCCCTCAGTTCCGTCTGCACAGATGAAAGTGGGCACCTGGCCCTCACTAGCAAACTGGCCCACAGCAACCCTTGATTCTTCAGGTAGCGATTGCAAGAAAGACACGGCGGCATCACGAACGCCGTCTGCCGCGCCAGCCTCAGAAATACTGTAGCTCGAGTCCAAAAGCAGTCGCACAATCAGCCCCGAATCCTTCTCTAGGGCCTTCAGACCTTCGGCTCCTGGATCGCGACCATCAATGAGCATAGAGACCTGCTCCTCGGTTAGATCGGTGATGCTCTTTCCGTCTTTCGTGAGTGAGAACATGGCTGTAGCCCAAGTACAGGTCTCAGCGCTGACTTGCGTGTTGTCACAATCGAAGGTGTCTGTGCCGACTGGGCAGTAACTTCCTTCATCGCACGTATCGCTAAACGCATATTCTGCGCAGCTGTTGTTGCAATCGCTATCGTCTGTCCCAGGTTCGCACTCGTCACCAGATTCCTCGCTAAAGCCCGGGTTTCGAGCAGACTCCTCGCAGATGCCGTTATTGGCTGTTTCACAGGAGTCGTTCAGCGTTGGCGCAGGAGCAGTTTCACATGCTTCGACGGTAAAGAAAGTATCGATCACATTCACGCGGAGAGTGCCATCGTTGCTCGAAACGTCGTTTCCCGTGGTGCACACTTGAAGCCCGCAATCGGACCAGTCGGTGCCTAGCTCACAGGGGGATTCACTGGGGTCTTCAAGGAACTCATCGCATTCACCATCATTCGCGTAAAAGCAGGAGTCCACCCCGTC
>JAKVCH010000380.1 GCA_022447485.1 Polyangiaceae bacterium
ATGAATGCTGGTATGACAGTTCATACAAGTTGAAGTGGGTGGAATCGCGGCGAATCCAGCCTTATCTACTGTGTTATGACAGTATTTACAGTCGATACCTAACTCACCCGCGTGGAGCGCGTGGCTGTAAGGAACCGGCTGTTTAGGCTGATAGCCAACATCCGTGGTTTTGGGCGAAAAGCCATACCAAACAAAAGCGGTGAGATAGATAGGTGCACCACCTAATACTATTCCAGCAATTTGTCGGGTCTTGTTGGCCCAGCGTGGGAAAACGAAGAGCTTCATCGTTACGGACCGGAAGAAAACCAACGCCCGGGGCCGACGGTATTGTCGAAGCCCGGCTCAGGGTGACACGACGCTCCAAATTGCAATAATCTGGGCTAGCCACCCTTACGTGGGAAACTCGGTTGCGCGCGCGTTATGCGGCCCCTGAGCCCGAATGTAAACCACGCTTCCACAAATTAATGTAAGATACTGAAAACAATTGGATTTTATTGCTTCGCAGTTCTGCAAATTAACGATTATTTAAGGAGAACTGGAGAGGCGGAGCGCCTCGTCCATCTTCCTGAAATCATTTCTATTTCAAAATTGTTTCAAAAGGAGACAGGTTCTTCGAGCTCGAAGCCCTTTTGAGTCGATGATGCCGCTCCTGAGGAACGAGAAAGAGGACCAGAATCTCTCAGATCCTGATCCTCTTTCTCGTTTCTGTCGGCATAAGCAACCACTCACACCCGAAGGAAACCTCTGCTACCTTCGCTCAGAAGTCTCTCATCTGTTTCCTAATCTTTCCAATTGCTTGTTCCTGCAGCTGACGAATGCGCTCTCGAGAAAGGTTGTACTTATCACCTATTTCTTTGAGAGTAAGTTCATCCTCATTATCAAGCCCGAAGCGCCAGCGAATGATACTAGATTCAATTGGGCTTAAGGTAGCAAGGAGACGGCGGACTTCGTCCGACCAACGAATGCTCGCTAGTTGCTCATGAGGGGAGGGCATATTTTCTTCAACCAGGAAGTCGATGAACTTTCTACCATCTTCATCACCAACAGGTCGGTCGAGAGAAAAAGGAGTATCGGCGTAGAGGTCTTTGACCTTCTCCAACTTTTCTTTTGGAATCCCCGTTTCCTTCTCTAGTTCAGCCTGGGTAGCTTCCCGGCCCAATCGCGCCTTGATCGTCTGCTTAGCGCGGGTAACTCGATTGTAAGTGTCCAGCATGTGCACGGGAATACGCACCGCCCTCCCCTTGTCGGCAAGGGCGCGACTAATCGCGTGACGAATCCACCAAGAAGCATAGGTGCTAAAACGGTACCCTCGAGAATGGTCGAAGCGCTCAACGGCTTTTATCAGACCAATATTGCCCTCTTGGATCAGGTCGATCAGTGGCAGACGCCCGCGATTGTAGCGACGCGCTATGCTCACTACCAGACGCAAGTTGGATTTCACGAAGGCATTCTTTGCCATTTTCTGCCGCCGGTCCGCCTTGCGAACACGACGACAATAATCCCTGTATGATTCACAATCCTCTACTACATCCCGTGTTTTTTCGTCTGCAGCTAACGGTGTTGCTGCTCGTTGGGCCATCTCCGAGGCTTCACTCATCCAGAGGCGATCTGCATCGGGCATTCTCAACTCAACGGCGAGTTTTGCACAAGTTTCGTTCCAGGTAGCCTGCTGCTCCTCAGTGAACTTGCCCGCCACCTCACGGATCTGAATCAGAGTCGTTAGGTCTTCGAAGACATGCGCGGGTATCTTATCGTCGTCAGAGAGCGCAGAGGCTTTATCTTCAACGAAGGAGACGAGAGCTGAAGCCGTCTCTGGGTAGCTCAACAGAGCCGTCCACATAGCAACTTCCGTGCTCTCCACTTTTTCGGCTGCGAGCAATTCTTCCTCGGCCGCCATAACTGTATGGCCGGACATGTCTCGGAAGTAGCGCGACAGAATAGACTCGCCGCCTTCTTCTTCACGCTTGCCGGGTACAATGCTTCCACCTCGACCGGTTACATCGCGTGCTACAGCCCGAGATGTTCCAGAGATATCCGTCCGCACGAGCTGTGCCTGTTCGGGTTCACTGCCGGAAGAAGCTTCGGAATTACGTGCAGATTGTCGTTTAAGAGTCATAATTTTCTCCCATGAAAACTAGCGAAGTGAAGAAGAGAACTAACCAACGAGGAATTTCATTCCAAAAGCATGAATAGAATTCACGCTTTCCGTTCTCTCGGAATACAATCGGGTAGGCTGCATGAATCAGGCCAAGCTGAGCTACCGAATAAAATGAGGACTCCTTTGCAGTTTTTACGGGCGCTTCGGTCATTCATCGGTCACTATTGACCAGGAGCGTCTGACCGGTGTGTCCGGACGGTTGTTGCGCATGTTTGTGTTTGAACGGACAAGCGTCCGTATTCTTGATGCCGCCCATGCTAGTATCGTCAATCAATTACATTAAAAATGTAATTGTTTCAGATTTCGCCAACTAGACGAAAGAAATGACTTCCGGCAATGATCAGGCTTTTCGCAGTCTGCCCGGATGCCTGTTGCGATTGAGGCTGCGGTGCAGTTGCAAACAGTAAAAGAGCTTTTCCTTTATTCAGCCAGCTGATGCGCGAGGACACTGGCAATAAGACTCCACGCTTTCGCGGCAGCCATGGCATCCAGTGGCACAAGCGAAACCTCAAAAGCTGGCACAGCTCGCTCAAACTGCCTCTGTTCGAGCTGTCTCTGCTCAATTCCATGGGTCAAGAGCACACAAGGAGCACCTTTCTCGTTTGGCTCCCCTCAATCCTGACGCGAAGTCGCGCAAAGCGATGATTAGAATTGTCGTAGGAAACGCGGATCGTTCTCGAAAAGCACACGAATATCTGGAATGCCGTAGCGAAGCATGGCGACCCGCTCAACACCGAGACCGAACGCAAACCCCGTGTAGCGTTCTGGGTCAATCGAGCAATGCTCCAAGACGTCGGGATGAATCATGCCGCAGCCCAAAATCTCGAGCCAGCCCGTACCTTTACATACCCGACAGCTTTGTCGTGAACCATCTTCCGGGCTGCAAAAAACGCAACCGACATCGACCTCTGCACCGGGCTCAACGAAGGGAAAGTAGCTTGGCCGAAAGCGAACCGCCGCACCTTCACCGTAAAGCCTTTTCAAAAACTCAGTCAGCACTCCTTTTAGTTCCGCAAAGCTCACATCCTCGCCGACATAAAAACCCTCGACTTGATGAAACATCGGTGAGTGAGTCACATCGTCGTCCCGACGGTAGACCGGTCCCCCACTAACAATTGCAAGAGGTGGTGTGTTCTTTGTTAACTCTCGAACCTGAACACTACTGGTATGGGTACGCAATAGAGATCTAACATCCGGCAACGTGTCTTTTACATTGACCCAAAAGGTATCCTGCATATCCGTAGCGGGATGATCGGGTGGAAAGGCTAACTTTTCAAAGTTATTTGTTTCTAACTCCACTTCAGGTCCCCAAGCAGGCTCAAAACCCAGAGCGCGAAAAGTATCGAGTATCTCATCTTTCACTTTCGTGATCGGATGTCGATGCCCTCGAGGAAGTGGGCGCGACGGGAGCGATAGGTCAAATGGTGTCCCATTCAACTCTGCGGCACGTTCGGCCGCCTTCACTTCAGCGAGCTTCCTCTGAAACTCTGCTTCCAATTCGTCCCGAGCGAGGTTTACCTGCTCGCCGACAGCTCGTCGCGATTCGCCCGGGACTTTCCCCATTCCCCGTAGCAAACCAGTAAGCTCGCCTTTTTTTCCTAGAAAAGAAGCACGTGCAGCACGGAGCTCCTGCTCGGCGGAACAATCATTTAAACGAGCAACGAAGCGCTCCTTCAGAGAAACAAGACCTTCGGTGATTTCTTGAGCTGCGTCTGACACGAGGCAGAAAAAAGCCGAGCATTGGCCTGCTGTCCAGTAGAATATGAACGAACACGTCCCGAGGAGAACAAAAAAAGACCGGG
>JAKVCH010000381.1 GCA_022447485.1 Polyangiaceae bacterium
CCGTGTAGCCTCGACCTGTGTCGGCAATGTAGAACGCCGGCACGCCCAGTACGGCTGCTTCGCTGGCCATTGTGGCGCTCTCCCCAACGAGCATGCTTGCGTGGGCGATGAAGTGGTGCATTTCTTCAGGTGGCGCAGAGAAGCGGTAGGCGGCCAATTCCTCGGGAAGTTCCTGCTCGGAGCTGATGAGCACGCGGCCGTACTTGGAGAGCTCCTGCACGAATTCCTTCTTTAATTCCAGATCGAATCCAGATTCTCCAATATCGTGAGAGGCCTGCCAGGAAACGAAGCGCAATAAGTAGAAAGGAGCGTCTGGGTCAACGCCCTGCCTCCTGAGTACTTCTGGGTCTTTTTTAAATCTATTGGGGTGGAGATAGGCGAGTTCATGATAACTCGGGTAAGTAATGTGGTGACCGTTGACCTGCCCCTGGTAGCAGTCGGGAGTGCAAACAGCGTGAGCCAGAGGGTAAACGAATCGATTGGTGATCGTTGCGTTCTCCGTATCGTAAAACACAAGCGCTGGCTTGCGAATCAAGAACGCTACCTGGGCAATCGTGACCCCCATAATGCCAACAAGAACATCTGGCTTAAACTTGAGGGCGTGAGCGAGCATGCGCGTATCGCGCACGGCCATCTCTGTAATTAAGCTGAGCTTTGATGAGCCCAAACGTGAGATAGAGGTATGCTCAATATGATATGCCTGCAAGAGTTGATTGGCGACGTCTTTCTCGCGGCTCAGCACCAGCACGGAATCTCCTCGTGCTAACCATTCACCAATCGCATTGCGAAAAAAGTGAACGTGAGCAGGATGCAATATTTCTACGAGGATGCGCACGAAAAGAGTTGCTCTTTCTTGAGTAGAGTTCGGTAGGAGAAAGTGTAACTAGCGCCGGTAGCTTTCTGCGAAGAAGCTCGAGCCAGCAGCGCTAGCTAGACTTTATTTCTTCTGAGGCTTGGGCGCAAAGCGTGCGTCGTGGACCTCAAAAGTACCCTCACTGAGCTCTGACGCTTGCAGGGAGTGTTTTTGAACTTTGGCAGCGGCCATGACCGAGTCCAGGACTGGTGCGAGGCTATCAAGAGAGGCCTGACTTGCCCGTAGGGTGAGTTCTTCTGCGACTCGACCCGCAGAAACCTTCGCGTCGGCTTTTGCTTTATTGATGGCGGTGAAGGCTTCTACCGCGTAGTCGAAGCTCTTTTCGGAATCAGGCGCGGCAATTTTCTTCAGTTCGTCGCTGTTAGGCCAAGGGGCAACGTGGATGCTGGGGTCCTGGGATTCTTGGGCAAATACCCAGCTCCAGATCTCTTCGGTAATATAAGGAAGCACTGGGGCAAAGAGCCGCAGCAGTACATTGAGCCCTAAACGAAGTGCGGCAATCGCCGAGGAGCGTTCGGCTTCACTGTACGTATTGGTTTCGTTCATCCAGGCGCGTGGCTTGGCGAGCTCGAGGTAGGTGTCGGTAAAATGGGTCCAGAAAAATGTCTCGGTTTCTTGGAGGGCTTGCGCGAAGTTAAAGTCATCATGAGAAGCGGTGACTTTCTTGATCAGCCCATGAAGCTTACCGACAAAAGCGCGGTCCAGCTCGTGGGTGATCTCGCCTTGCTCGCCCTCGTGACTCAAGACGAACTTGGCCGCGTTGTAGAGCTTTGTGGTGAGGCGTCGACCAATCTTAAATGATTGGGGGTCAAAGGCGGTGTCTTGACCGAGTCGCGCACTGGCTGCCCAATAGCGCACACCATCGACTCCATGTTCGTCAAAGAGGTGCATCGGCGTGATGACGTTCCCCGCGCTTTTGCTCATCTTTTTGCGATCAGGATCGAGTATCCAGCCGCTAATCACGACGTTCTTCCAGGGAATATTGTCTGAGTGAAGGAGGGCCTTTGCAATGGTGTAGAAGGCCCAGGTGCGGATGATTTCGTGACTTTGCGGGCGAATGTCTGCAGGGAAGAGCTTTTCGTGGCGTTCGTTATCCAGCATCCAATATGAGCCAATTTGTGGCGTCAAAGAACTAGTGAACCACGTGTCGAAGATGTCGGTCTCTCCACGGAAACCGCCTGGCTGGTCCCGATCTGCTTCGTTGTACCCAGCAGGAGTGTCCGCCATTGGGTCGACAGGCAGGCTGGCTGCTTCAGGAAAGATAGGGGAATCCCAATCTGTTTCTCCTTGATCGTCGACCTTGAACCAAACAGGAATTGGAACGCCAAAGTAGCGTTGGCGAGAAAGGCACCAGTCGAGCCCGAGGTTTTCTGTCCAGTCGCGGTAGCGCGCGTGCATAAATTCTGGGTGCCAGTCAATTTCTTCACCACTCGCTAATAGCCGGCTTTTTTGGTCGAGAAGGCGTACGAACCATTGTCGCGTGGAGAGAAATTCGAGCGGACGGTCACCTTTTTCGAAAAACTTGACGGCCTGGTCTATCGGGCGAGGGTCTTGTTGAAGGGGCGCGGCACCGGCAGCATCTGGTGATTTGGTGGCACTACCGGCTGGGTCCTTGAGTAACTCGACGATGGCAGAGCGGGCCTGGGTAACGCTTTTGCCGGCGAGTTGGTCGTAGTAGTTCTGAGCAGCGGTCGGGTTGAGCGACGGGTACTCGCTGTTACCAAAGGTGAGGGGCTCTAGCCGCCCAGAGCGACCAATAATCTGTCTCAATGCCAGCTTTTGCTCTCTCCACCACTGCACATCGGTCTGATCGCCGAATGTGCAGACCATTAGGATGCCCGAACCCTTCTCGATTTCAGCCAATTCGCTGGGGAAAATCGGTACGGGTACGCGGAAAAGAGGCGTGATGGCTTTCTTTCCGAAGAGGTCCTTGTAGCGGGGATCATCAGGGTGAGCGGTGACGCCGACGCATGCAGCGAGGAGTTCAGGGCGACTTGTGGCGATAGTGAAGGTCGCATCGCTGCCTTCCACGCCGAATTCGATATCGTGAAAATGCCCCTGTTTTGGTCGATCTTGGACTTCGGCCTGGGCGACGGCTGTTTGAAAGTCGACATCCCACATCGTAGGGGCGAAGTTCTGATAAACATGACCTTTTTGGTAAAGATCGAGAAAAGAAAGCTGGGCTTGTTTACGACAACGATCATCGATCGTTGCATAGGTTTGGTTCCAGTCGACGCTTAAACCGAGTCGAGTGAATAGGTCTTTAAAGGCTTGCTCATCGACCTCGGTGAGTTGTTGGCAGAGCTCGATGAAGTTTTTTCTCCCCAAAAGCAGCGGTCGACCTTTACGCGTCTTAGCAGAGGCTGCCTCGAGTTTGAGACCTTCTTGGTATTTCTCCGTGGGCTCGCAGCGTACGTGAAAATAGTTTTGAACTCGTCGCTCGGTGGGTAATCCGTTGTCGTCCCAGCCCATCGGGTAAAAGATATTCTTCCCGAGCATGCGCTGGTAGCGCACGATGACGTCCGTGTGAGTATAAGAAAAAACATGGCCAACATGGAGGGAGCCCGAGACTGTCGGCGGCGGTGTATCGACGACAAATGTCTCCTCTCGGCCCCTTTGGGGATTCCACTCGTAAATGCCAGTCGTCTGCCAGCTTTCATCCCATTTTTTTTCAGCGGCTTGGCTGTCAAAGTGTTTCGATAATGAGGTGGGGTCGACGGTCTTGAACTTCGTTTGGCTCATTTTTTTCTCTAGGTAGCCCTGGTCCGAGGCTTGGTTTTTTCTGTCCTCGACGGTCGAAGCGGCAGAGCCGTTCTGGAGGACGATGGTTTTCTGGGCTGGGGCTTATCGCATACTTATCGGGCGAAGCCATGGTTCGGGCGAGCCTCAGGTCTTTTTTCTGAGAATAAATACCCAGCCGCTCATCAAAATGGACATCGCCGCCAGAGCCGTCGCAAGACCCCACCAGAGGCCATTTAGATTCCAGCCTTGCTGCACTGCTAGCCACCAGGCGAGGGGAAGCCCCACGAAGTAGTAGGAAAGAAAAGTCACGATTGCAGGTGCGACTGTTCTTCCCATGCCACGG
>JAKVCH010000382.1 GCA_022447485.1 Polyangiaceae bacterium
CGGTCCACCACCAGCATCGCTCTATTTCACTCTACTTGAAGGACGGTCGACTCGATTTCGCATCTTATTCCGGCCTTTCGGAAGAGTTTCTTTTAGGTCGTTACCTGATCGAAAAAGGCCTCATCGAAGAAGAGCTCCTAAGCGAGAGCATCGATGGCAGTCGAGATAAGGGCCAGGTGCTCGGTGATTATTTAGTTGAGCAGGGACATCTTGAATCAAAAGATATTGCCTCTGCATTGGAGCGCCAGACTTCGGAGCTCGTGTACGAGCTAGTCCGCTGGAAGTCGGGTCGCTTCCGCTTCGTCGAGCAAATGGCTCATCCTCTGGTTGAGCGAGCCTCTTTGGGTTTGCAGACGGGTGGGCTCATGATGGAGGGTTTTCGTCGTATTGATGAGTGGCGCTTGATTGAAGACAGCTTTGAGTTCGAAGATGTCTTGTATCGAGACGATCAAGTGATCGAGCAGCATGCCGAGCACAATCAATTACAAGAGCTCGAAAATAGAGTCTTAGGGCTGGTCGATGGTTTCCGCACTGTGCGAGAAGTGGTCGATGACGTCGGGAGTGGGTCGTTTGAAGTATGCAAGGTCATTTACCGCCTGCTCAATGCACGACTCATTAAACGGGGTGGATGACGACATATTGAAGCTGGTCTTGGGGTTCGTCGACCCGAGGGGGGAGCCGACCGGCGGGAGCCTCGCGTGCATCATTTTTTGGTCTCTCGGGCTGGGAAAAAGAATTGGAGTCGAGGGGTAGTGGGCTACGTGATTCGAGGCGGACGCGCTGACGATGTGGAGGCGATTGTCGATCTCGGAAAACGTTTTGGTCTGCAAATGCGTCCTGAATCCAGTTGGGGGCAGAGAGATGCGATTTCTTTGGTCATTGAGCGAGCGGGGGGCGATTTATGCGGGGCCTTCATCGCTTGGCGTTTAGCCGATGAAATGGAGGTGCATGATATTGTTGTCGATGATCCCGAGCGTCGTTCTGGGTTGGGTCGACAATTGATGGAGCGGGCTCTTGAGGTTGCCCGAGTCTGGGGCTGCCGAGCGATTCTTCTCGAGGTCGGCTCGAGGAATCAAGAAGCAAGGAATTTTTATCAGCGATTGGGCTTTCAACAGGTGGGCGAGCGCAAGAATTACTACGCCAATGGCGACAGTGCTTTATTATTGCGCCAAGAGCTGTGAGAGTGGGGGAGAGGAGAAGAAGCAAGTATGAAATTAGCCTGTCAACGTCGGGGACTTCGCCTTTCTCTCTCTCTGAGTCTGCTGGCAGCATCTGCTTGTGGTGAAGAGTTTCGTTCAGGTACACCGTCAAGAGATGAGCAGCAGGTCGTGCAGGCTGATGCACCGAGCCCTGATGCCCTGCCCGAGCCAGATCCCCTCGATCAGGCTCCTCAAAAAGGCATTCCTCCCCAAAAGCTCGCCTCAAAGAGACTCGAAAACCAGGCTCCGTTAAAAGATCCTGGCGATAAACCGGGGCCGCTCGCTCCACGCTGGAGCAGCGCAGCGCCTCTTCCTCTTCGTCGAGGGGCAGCGTTAAACCTGCCGCGACTGGCGGTAGAAAAGGCAGAAATCCGCCAGTACGAGGGCTCCTTAGGCAAGCACCTGCCTTTTTCCCTTGAGTTGCGGGAGGGTACCGAAAGCGTTGGTCCACGTCTGCGACTCGTTTCCCAGACGAATTTGAATCTTTTAGGAAAGTCCGTGGAGTTGAGGGCTCGCCACGAGTCGGCTGGTTTCATTGTGCTGTGGCCCGATCAACGCTCTTACCGGGAAGTCCCCGAGAATGCCGTCCATTCTCTATTGAGCGAACGACGGGTGGATGCGTCGCCTTTTCTACCGCTCGAGGCAGAAAAAAATGCTCCTCTGCCGCCTCTCCAGTTGGGCGAGCGACGAGCCCGGCTCTTGAAGAATGCCCTAGTGGAGATGAGCTGGACGGTGAAGATGTTGCCTAGGAGTGGAGGTCATCTGGTGTGCCGACTACTCATGGGTCTGGTGCGCGCGCAACCAACGCCGCAACTTTGTCCCGTTGACGCTCTGCCCCTTGAGGCAAGCCTGGCGTGGAGAGAGGGCGCTACGTTGAGTTTTGAGCTTCGAGGTCGCAAAAATATTCCGGAGACCGCAGATCGCATCAGTCGATTTAACTTTCCTCCAGCTTTGGCCATTTACAAGCCAGGAGAGCTGCCGCCCTTCTCTTTGATCGTCGAAGACCCTTCCGAGGCGGAGCGTTGGCAGGGAAAACAAGACCTTGCCCAACCGACCCTTCCCCCGAGCATCTTTGTCTTGAATCAAGGCGGTTTCCCCTTATTGGTTGAGGTGGACTCTTCTCCGGCATTTTGGATTTTTCCGGGTGCAGAGCGGGAGCTTCACTCAAGTAAAGGCTCTCTCAGCTTGCGCGTGCAGCAGCCCCTAGCTCGACTCAAAGCTGAGGCGATTCAGGTGAAAGACGGACAAAAAGCTGCGTTTGACGGCGAGTGGACGGTGCTAGATGAGGAGAGTCAGCCACCGAGTGTGCGCAACTCATCGCCGTAGTCTTCGGCGTCGTAAACTTGTTCTGAGTAGCCTCGCTTCTCGGCCTCTGCTTCGACCCCAGCATGGACGATTTGAAGAACCTCGAGCCTGGTGGAGAGAGAATAGAAGTCCTCTTCTTTTTCCTGAGGCAAAGCCGCAAGTCGAGCGTCGAGGGAGGCTCGGTCTTCGGGAGCCAGCTTGAGACCCGAGGATGGGCCATGGTGGTTCTGTGATCCGACGATGGCGTCGTAGCCCACGCCAATAGGATTGAGGGCGACGTAGGCATGAGTGCCGCAAATCAACCAGTCGTTGTAGTTTGACGAGGGTACTTTCCAGAATCCATTGGCACTCCTGCGGAAGACCTCGCCAAAGTACGCTCCCAAGGCTTGAGCTGCTAAATCGAGTAATTCCGGGCGTTCTTTGAGCTGTTCGCGAACTTCCCGGGCGTAGTGATCGACCAAAGGTAAGGTATCAGGATCGAAGTCAGGGCGAATACCCACAGCCTTTTCGACAAAGTCGGCAAGTGACTGAGCGAGTTCCACGATAGGTTGGGGAACTCCAAAAAATGGGCTTTCTGGAGAGATTTCTGTAGATTCCATGGTGTTTTTGATGAGAAGGGCTAAGGGATAGCCCGGTGCTTTGAAGATGTGCCGGAAATGATTGAATAGCAACGATTCAATCTAAGGACTTGCCGCAGGTGCCCGCCTAAAGTCATAATCACTAGCCTGAGTGCTTTTCACCCCCGCTCCGAAGAACGAAGTCAATTATGCGCATCGCTGTTCTCAGTGACATCCACGCCAACTACGAGGCCTTGAGTGCCACTTTGCAGGTATTAGAGGGAGAATCAATTGATGCCTATTACTGTCTCGGCGACACGGTGGGTTATGGCGGCTCACCGAATGAATGTTGCGACTTAATTCGCGAGTTGTCTCAGGCCACCATTTTAGGGAACCATGATGCAGCAGTGGCTGGGCGCATGGATTATTCGTATTATTACGAAGCGGCGCGGAATGCCCTGGATACCCATGCGAATTTATTGACCCCAGAGAATATGGAGTGGCTGAAGACTCTTCCCTACAAGGTGGAGTTGAACGAGATGGGTGTACATCTTTGCCATGGTAGCCCAGTACGCCTCGAAGAGTTTGAGTATATTTTCGCCCCTGAACAGGCTCGGGAATGTCTGCCTATCTTCGATGACCTCGGTCATATGACGCTGATTGGTCATTCCCATTTGTGTAAGGTCTTTGCGTTGACTGAAACGACTGTCGAAGAGCTGTCGCCGATCGATTTCACCCTTGAGCCAGATAGAAAGTACATCATCAGTATTGGTTCAGTCGGGCAGCCTCGCGATTACGATAATCGGGCGAGCTTTGTGATTTTCGATACCGACAGGAAGGAATTCGAATTTCGTCGGGTTGAATACGATAT
>JAKVCH010000383.1 GCA_022447485.1 Polyangiaceae bacterium
CGACGACCTCGTCGACGACCTGTTGAAGCGTTGGTTCGGCTAGCTCCATATGTGCAGCACCAATAATTGCTCCTTTGAGACCCGCATCAATTGGGGTCACAGTGGCCAAGTGACGTTCGAGCGAAGCGCCCAATTGGATGAGATTCTGATTCGCCTGTTCTCGGCGGCTTCCGTGATCGATCAAGACTATAGCTCGCATGAGAAACACCTAGCTCAGCTGACCAGGTAGGCGAATCATTTTCCTAAGAAAAAGATTTGATCTTGCGAATAACTTGAGGTACTTCGCCCCTCCCTCCGGGACAGTAGCTCAGTTGGTTAGAGCAGTGGATTTTTAATCCATTGGTCGAGAGTTCGAATCTCTCCTGTCCTACAGAAAAGGCTCTGCATTTGCGGAGCCTTTCTTTTTCCATCGACCTGCGACGAAATGGGATCTCAGACGAACTGCCCCTAGGGTTCTCACTGCACGACGCTAGCTCTCAATCGTCAGGCTGAGCTCCTTCAATGCGAAGGGCGCAGATTATCCAGCGCCCGACCCACTTCTTCGGCCAACTCGCCTTCGACCTCCTGGCCTAAAGCAGAGCCCACGCTGTAGACAGCAAAGCTCACGTAGTCGAATAGTAAGCGGCGTAATACCTGCTCGACGGGCTCCCCTTGAGCCACCATCACCGAGTTGTCGACAACCTTCTGGACGCTCAGACGTCCTGCAGCATCAGGCCCTGCACCCTGAAAGAGCATATCGTAAAAGACCCCGGCACCAACCGTGTAATTCGCCAATCCTTCGACAAGTTCAGCGTGCAACCCGGCTGCGTCTGCACGGCGAAAGACCGCGAGAAGAACATCGTTGGCAGCAGTCACAATAGCCGCAGGTCCCCCACTGGCCGATGGAGTCCGAATTTGCACCTGCTGTGCCTGAACGAGACCGTAGATTTGTTTCATGGTGTCGAATTCGCCTAAACCTGTGATTCGGCCAATTTCGCTCACCGAACGCTCCCCATCCACTGCAGCATAGGTATTACCAAACTCTTCGACCACGGGCGTCGTGCTATTGGTTTTTACGGGGACATGTTCGAGGGAAGGGATCTTCTCCTCAAAATAGCGAAGCTCGTCCATCCGGGTCACTCCATCCATTAAGAGCGCGTTAATGCTCAACGCCTGGGGACTTGCGATATCTCCATCATGAAAGTCATCGAGGAAGAAATACGTCCCATCGGCGACGTGCATCGCTCCAACCACGACCTCGGTGATCTGATTAGCAAAAGCTTTATAGACCTGCTCGCGCATCAACACGCCAGATTCAATCGCCAACTCGCCAAAGCGTTTCCCCTGCCCCATTTGCGCCTCTAAACAGCTTAGTTGGCTCTCATCCAAGTAGCCGTAGCGATAAAGCACCCGCCCTAAGCGCTCCTGAGCGGCATTGCTCCTCACACCTAGAACCATGCCTTGCTCAATAAAGACCTGGCGCGTGATATCGCCGCTATGGACAGAAAGAACGCCTCGCCACCCGGTTTGCCCCAGCAGAGCGAAGATGTCGCAGATCGTACCCGCTACGGCAATCTCACCCGCCAAACGTACGAGAGCACCATCACCATCATCCACGCGCCCGTCTTCCCCGGTATAGCGCATCAAGACAACGTGATCGGGTGAAGGTAGTAGACGATACGCCCCTTGGTGAGGCCGCATGCGCTGACTGGCGACTACACCTATCGGATGCACCACACCTTGTGCATCGATGCGCACTAGCTCGTCCCGTACGTCAGACATAGGCTGCAAGTGTACACATTCCACTCAATCTCGGCGAATTTCTAACGGTACCCAAGCTCAGACAAAAACTGACAGAAGAAGGGTAAATGATGGAACGACCGCCGTAGGTGCGGGTAGAGCTGCGTACGTCCTATCCACAAGGAGTGAAAAACAGTGAGTACGCAGTCTTGCTTCACATTATTTAACCAGAATAGAGAGTTACCCCCAGATAGTAAGAGGCCAGAAATTTTTAGGGCCAGAACCAGCCTTTCTTGATTTGCGCCTTGATTCAACTGCGAAAACTACGCACAACTTAGTAATGAGCTTTAATTATAGAACCACCCTATCGTCTCTTTCGCTCCTGGCCCTCAGCGTCGGTCTCACCGTCTCTGGCTGCGGCGATGACGAGGAGAAAGACGAGAATCAGAACGATTCTTTAGGTGGTCGAGGCGGTCAGGGCGGCTCTCAAGCCCTTCTCCCACCACTTCAAGCTCTCCTGCCAGACGTCTTCTGCGAAAGCGACAAGGCGTGCCGCGACAATAATCAGGTCTGCGATACGGCACGCTATGTCTGCGTCGACTGTCTCAGCGATAATGATTGCGGTGAAGAGAGTATTTGCGAGGCATCAACATGCTCCACCGTGACAGCCTGCACAAGCACGAAAGACTGTAGTTTGGAAGAGGTGTGCGCCAGCGACCTCGGGCGCTGCGTTGAATGCAACAGCGACGCTGACTGCCTGGGCGGCGCCAGCTGCGATGAGAACCGCTGTGTCACTGACTGCTCTTCCGCTAAGGAATGCCGCGCCACGAACTCCGTCTGTGATGCAGACGCTGGCTTTTGTACAGAGTGTGTCAGCGACGCAGATTGTAGCGACGGCTATTGCAACGAGGGCAGCTGTGCCGCGCCAGTTTGCACACCGGAAATGAGCTACTGCAACGGCGATTCCTTGGTCCAGTGCAACGCCGCCGGCAGCGCTTTGAGCGTACAGAATTGCAACGAAGGCTGCGCCAACTCTGCCTGCATTGGCGGCTCTGCGCCAGCAAATGGCGGAGGCAATAACGGCAGCGGCGGAAACTCATCCGATGAGCCAGAGGAGCCCGTCTGTAGCCCACCAACTGGCGATTATTGCAATAGCATCCCCGCGCTCGACGTAACCCCGACAATCGACGGTCAAGGCGATGAATACTGTGGTGTGCCGACCCAGACCATTACTTTCGCAAATTCAGAGTACACTCGCCAGGATCTAGAATCGGCAGACACCGGCTCAACCGAAGCGGAGATCAGAGTGGGCTGGAGGGCCGACGCCCTCTACCTCCATGCCAAGGTAGTCGACCCATCGATCAAACACTCGGGAAATCAGTGGTACAATGGCGATGCTTTGCAGATATTTATCGGCTCAAAAGCTCCTAGCGACGGGAACTTAATAACGGACGAAGCGACTCAAATCGGTCTACCAATTGATCCGCCAGGAGGAATTAATGATCAATACATCGTGGGCTATAGCACTGGTGAAGCGCTTGATTACGTCGTGACCACTACCAGTGATGGCTACGAGATGGAGATGAAGTGGCCCTGGCTCGGCACAGCCCCCCAAGCCGACGATCGAATCGCCTTCAACTTCCAGGTGACCGTTCAAAACGATGAATACGGGCTGGACTATGAGTACGCTCTTCGTCTCGCCCCAGCGCCAGAAGATTCGGGCTGTAATCAAGAGAGTCGCCAAGCACCATGGTGCGATGCTCGACTCTGGTGCTCCCCTACCTTGGACTAAAGATCTTTTGACGAAGACCTTGGACTAAGTCCAAGGTCTATGCCCTTTGCCAAGTCTTTCAAGAAGTGCTCGGACAGGGCCCTCAGGCTAAAGCGCTTTTGGGTGAATAGCCCTGGACTTGGCGGGAGGCTCAGCTCCAACCTTTTAACTGGCTGACTCCTTCGTTAGCCGAAGCTTTCTGCTAGCGCGGCCCGCCGCGACCCTAATCATCGTTGCGCTCTTTGAGTTTCTCTAGGTGGGCGGCGAGATAGGCTCGGCATTGTCCCTCGCTCATCGTAGGCCGGACAAGGAAGCTGCTTGCTTGGTGGCCTAAACGCAGCTTCACGTTAAAACCGTCCCAACGTGCCTTAATCTTAACGTCGTCGCCGGCCTGCCTGTCTAGAGCCGAGAGCAAGGCTTGCACCTTCGCAGC
>JAKVCH010000384.1 GCA_022447485.1 Polyangiaceae bacterium
GAGTGTCGAGTACGGACTGACGATCGCGGACAACGCATCGCTGCCAGCTTGCTGGGTCTCCACAATGGAGTCGCAGACAGGGCAGATGTGTGGAGGTGGATCAACTTGCACGGGCAACAACGGAGTCGGCGATTGCCCCTAAACTGCTTCTGCACCAAGCTTCAACGCGGAAGTCGTTCTTTTCAGCTCCCCAGCCAGTGCCGGCGGCACCAGCCGGTGCCAGCGGCAGCCACCAGCCAGTGCCAGCGGCATTGGTATCTGCGTAGGACATACACTCCAGCAAGTTTGCGCCGATACTCCATGATGACCGATTGTGATTGGAGTTGTTTGGTTGTAACGTGAGCTTGAGTAAGCCGGATAGAAACAGTTTAGCGGAGGCTCTGACCGTCATTCAACCTACGGGCGGTCTTCGCGTGACTCAGTTGGGAGAAAACCTCATGATATTGAGCCGTGATTCGCTTCAGGTGGATCCGGCTTGGTGTTAAGGAATCAGCGCCGTAAGAAAGGAACCTTTCCAGCTGGTCCTCTTGGGTTTGAGCGAGGCGATTGAATCTTTATGGTAGCAAAAGCTGACGTTATTAGTTTTGTTGAGCAATCCTATGAAATCTACGAGTCAGAGCAGCAGTGGCTAAGCTCGCTCTGCGAGGTCGCTATCGAGATTTACGGACCTGACTGGATGCGCGGGGCTATTGGCTATCACGTCAATTTTGAAGAGGACGGCCGGACTTGGCTCTCAAGTATCGTAGGAGCAGGTGACTATCCAGAAAAAGTGATGCGCGGCCTTCATAAGTTCAACGAGATGGATACCGCTATTCACCAAGGAAAGGGATCGGTAGGTCAGAAGGCTGCCTATTGGGCTCTCAAAAAGGTCTACAGGGCCGGGCAGCGTTTGCCCTTAGACATAGTGTTGCTGAGCGAAATTAACGTTCCAACGACTGTCGCAACCATGGGTATGAAAGGGGCGACAGACATGTTCTGTTTTCGAGCACCACACCTCGACGGAAGTGGATACCTGATAATTGCTCTGCCTTTTCAGCGCTCCGCGTCGGCAGCGGCTCGCAACAATGAGATGAATCAGATGCTCTCGGCGCATGTGCAATCGGCGGCACGTTTGAGGAATCGACTCCGCGTGGAACAAGGAAAACCGTCCGGCACTGTCTTGCTGGAAAACTCGCTAGATGTCCTCCCTGTTGATGGTGCTGTCGTTGATTCCCGCTCAGGTCGTATCGTTGATGCAGATGGTGATGCCCAATCGACTTCTATGCAGGAAGAGATTCGTTACCGCGTTCGTCAGATAGATGCAGCGCGAAGTCACTCTTCGGGACGAGGGCAGGATGCTGTTCAACTATGGCAAGGATTGCTTTCTGGCCAATGGAGTGTGGTCGATCGACACGATTCTGACGGGCGTCGATACATTGTCTTACACAAGAATAGAGAAAACGTTCGCGACCCTCGAGGGTTGACAGCAGACGAAGCTCGGGTGGCCATCTACGCAGCCCGCGGTCTATCGAATAAGCTGATTGCCTATCAGCTTGGAATCAGTGAGAGCTCGGTTGCGAGTCAACTGAGTTCTGCGTTTTCAAAACTTAAGGTACAAAAACGCATCGCTCTGAGAAAAGCGCTCGGTATCTAGCTGTTTTGCAGCAGGTTTTGGTTTCGCGAGAGCCGAGGCGTTCCAATCGCACTCAGGGGTGAGAGACGCTCTGCGCCAAGTTGTCAGCATGTATTTTTTCGGCCTCTGTGAAGGCCGCTGGACTTGCTCGTGCGAAGGAGAAACGGGCACGAGGCCAACCAGTCGGAGCAGAGTCAGCCCTTTCAACCTTGATTGCTCATAGGAATCGTAGGCAATCGACTCCATCAGGCGAGGCTGGAGCGCGGAGAGAAGCGCCGGCGGCTGCCAGCCTCATCTTGGGGTTTCGCCCCCATTGGCGAAAATTCCGCCGAATCTCGCTGAACAAAATTTTAGCAGATGCCTCAGGCGAGATGATTAAAGATTCAAATACTCAAAAACGAAGCTTCGGACAGAAGCTTGCTCTGATATTCGATGGGTTCAGAGCCGGCGGAAGAAGCCTTTGCAATCGAGGTAGCTCTCAGACTCATCAGTGTTGGAGCCGTTTTCAAGAAGCCTCTCGCAATCGACGTCCTTTGGCTGAAAGAAGTTTGCGCCTTCTGTTCAGAGCTCACGGATGAATTTATTTTATGCGCGGTTTGGTGAAGGCGGCTGGTTTTATTTTTACTGAATCGATTAATATTCCTAGGATGAGGAGTCCGAAGCTACTTGCTGGAAAACTTTTCACGGCACTAAAAATCAGTTGTCCATCAGCTCTGAAATTCAGTGAAGTCGCCCAAAAAATATAAAATCCAAGTGAGTGAATTATGAAGTATTCAATCGTCATAATCCCAACTACCTGTCTGTTTTTAAATTCCGTTTTTTTTGCCTTATTGAGAATTCCAATAACTGAGAACATTAGAATAATGAGTAAAGTTGCAAGAGTAGCTTTTCCCACATTTGAGTATGGTTCATTATTAACCATCGAGGCCATAATTGATTCAATGAGTGCTCCTGGCAAAACTGAAATAACGGGTACAATAAAAGTCAAAGTCAACAAGAGACTTCCAACTGTGAAGATTGCACCGATTACTGTTCCATTATTTTGCTGATCTATTTTCATTATTAATATGAACCAATGGTTAGCATGTGGCACCTAGGCGACTGCGTGCTCAAACCTATCAAACCGAGATAATGTTGGAGCGGAATTAAGCAATTGAAGGTACTATGAGCATAGGGCTGCCACATACGTAGGATCTTAGGCGCCGATCGTACAGCCCGTGCGCGGCTGGTGTCTTCAGAGTCTGCCTCTCTCGCTCAAGTCATGAGCAAGGAGGCGCGCGAAGGGGTGCTCCGTAACGAGCTCTGTGGTGACCAAGTACGCGTCTCTGCCACGCCAACCTGATTTCTCGCAACTTCCGTTTGCTATGCCGAAAGTTGTGTAGGTGAGACCCTCATGAGGGATGCCGGTGCCTCGGTGCAGTGCGGCACCGTTTCCGCCGTCGCAGTCCGCTCGGACCAATGCGAATTCTGATTCACTGGAAATCAATGGCACGGTGCATGCTGGGTCCGCCCACATGGTGTTCGGCACTGCCAAGTCGCTGGCGCTGGGAATGCAAACACTCTCTCCTCCACAGAGCTTATGGGGGCGGCAGGTCTGGCCGGAGATGGTGTCGAAGAATTGGGTCGCTTTGGATGAAAAAAGGCGGTTGTAGTCGGCGTTGCGCGCATCTTCGAGGAGCAAGCGTCCTTCGCCGAACACTCCCGCTGCTGATTGAGGAACGGACTTAGGAGTCGCTTCCTCTCCGACCTCAAAGAAATCGAGTGCCGTGAATTCGGCGGTAGACTCTGTGTTGCACCCCTCGAAGCCCTGCCGTTGAATGGCAGGCCCCTCGTAGCGCGAGGCGACTTCAAACAAACGCTGGGCGACGCTCTCGGTACTACCGGCACTCAAAGAGCTGAGGCTTGCGAGCCTTCCGGCGGGTAGAGTGTAGCGAGGCGGCCTGCAACCCTTCTGCACCGCGACCAAGGGCACGGTGCAGTCAACGTCCGCTTTCCAGCGAGAGGGGATAGTGAGAAAATCTTTCGAGAGGCACTGTCCGTCGAAGTTTGCGCTCCATGCCAGTTCGCAAGCCTCACTTTCTCGCTCATCGTGGATGCCATGATGAACGCGCGCCCCGTCCTCTGTCGCGACGAAGGTTTGCCGGAGTCTTGCCTCTCCCTCGGCGATCTCGAGCATTCCCCTTATCAAATCCGGGGGAGCAACCTCCGCCAGCTCTCGTACCTCCCATTGCATGGAGACGGACTCATCGAAGGCGATGCACGCGCCATCTTCCTCGAAAAAAACTGTTGGG
>JAKVCH010000385.1 GCA_022447485.1 Polyangiaceae bacterium
GACGGCGACGGCGGCTCTGACGGCGACAAGGGCGGTTGCAGCTACGCTCTGCCAGGTCAATCCCCGACGAGCCCACTAAAGACTCTCGCCCTCTTGGGAGGCCTGGGCCTCGTGATGGCTCGCCGAAAAAAGCGCGCCCTAACTGTTGCTGAAGATTGAGCGACCCGTACGTCAGCTTCTTCCTGTCATCTAAGCGCTCACGAAGCGAAGCGCTCACGAAGAAGCGACGCCCAGGCTGCTAGGCAGCCAGAGTCGAAAACGAAAAAAGCCTACTCTTTTGAGTAGGCTTTTTTCTATCTGAGGCTCGACTATGATGACATCATCATTGCCAACCCCTTCGAACCTGTTCAGCTTGGCCCGCTAAGATTACGCAATCGAATTATCAAAGCCGCCACCTATGAGGGAATGACGCCCCAAGGTCATCCGTCCGATTCCTTAATTGCGTTTCATCGCCAATTGGCGCAAGGAGAGATTGGTTTGACAACCGTCGCCTACGCCGCTGTTGCGCCTCACGGACGCACTTTCGCGGAGCAAATGGTCATGAGCCACCAAACAGCTGGCTCTCTGGAGCGGCTCTGCGAGGCGGTACATCAAGAGGGGGCGAAAGTGAGTCTTCAAATTGGCCATTGCGGCGGATTCACGAAAGACCCTATTCATCGTGAAAGCGGCGGCCCACTCGGCCCCTCTCTTGGGTTGAATCGCTACGGCTTGTTCAATGGCTTAGGAAAAATTCGAGAAATGACCGAGCGGGATATTGAGCATACCGTTCAGCAATTCGCTCACGCCGCCGCTCTGGCTTCGTCGATCGGCTTTGATGCTATCGAAGTTCATCTCGGGCACGGGTACTTGCTCAGCCAATTCCTCTCCCCTGCATTAAATCGACGGACGGATAGCTATGGGGGAAACTTAAGCAATCGTCTTCGATTCCCCCTGAGGGTCCTACGCGAAATACGAAAAAGTATCTCGCCAAAGACGGCTCTTCTCGTAAAAATGAATTTAAGAGACGAGATCAAAGGAGGACTCGAGCTCGAAGAAGCAATTCAAATTGTACAGGCTCTGGAAGGCAGTCATGAAGGTGCTCCCCTCGCCGATGCCGTCATTTTAAGTGGTGGGCTCGTCAGCCACAGCCCATTTTATCTCTTTCGAGGTAAACGCCCCCTGCAGTCGATGGTAGCCGTCGAAAAAGATAGACGGCAAAAGTGGGCTCTCCGCTTATTTGGGAGGTTGGTGATCAAAGAGTATCCGTTTCAACCGCTCTACTTTCTGCCTTTGGCGGAGCAGGTGCGCCGAGCAACTCGATTACCTCTCGTGCTTTTAGGAGGAGTCTTAGACAAGGCGCATATCTTTCAAGCAATGGCAGCGGGTTTTGACTTCGTCGCCATTGGTCGAGCACTCATAGAAAACCCCTCCCTTGTTCGCGACTACCAACAAGGCCACAAAAGCCGTAGTCCGTGTAATCATTGTAATGAGTGCGTGGCTGAGATGGATCGTGAGGGCGTGCGTTGTGTCCTTCCTCACCACCTGAAAGCCGAAGGCACACAAGCACCCGCCCGGCGGGCGCTCGACTTGCAATAGCTCGTCACAGCGTCATTCACATTAAACCCTATCCAGCGGCAGGCGTTGACGGGTATGCCGTTTGGCCTCCGTTCAGTTGAACAGCGAACCTCGGTGAGTCTGGCCGTCCGCACACGAAAAAGCCCTCCCGATTTTTCGGGAGGGCTTTTGCGGAGGCGGAGGGATTCGAACCCCCGGTAGCTTGCACTACGGCGGTTTTCAAAACCGCTGCCTTCGACCACTCGGCCACGCCTCCACGCGGGGATTTGCTTGAAACTGGCCCAGTGGTCAAGGGTAAATGTAGATAGTTTGAAACAAAATTCATTCTCCCGCCTTAGAGCAGAGGGCAGAGGCCAAAAAACTCTGATTTCGCGGCTTCAATCGCCCGGTGGCGGTGGCGATGGTAACAGTTGCTCTGGCAACTCAGGTCGCGGACCATCTTCTGTCGCGGTGTCATCGGCGCCCTTAGCTCCCTCGTCAACGGGAGCATCCGTTGACGCTGAGTCCTCCGAGGTTGCTGGCTCCTGGCTATCAGTCTTCCCTGAGTTCGAGTCATCGGTAGCAGATGCATCGCTCGCAGATGCATCGCTCGCAGAGTCCTGCTGCGTCGAGCCGTTCTCGTCTTCTGGCTTTTCCTGATCAGCTAAATCACCACTCGTTTCTTTTGGCTCCGTCAATCCATTGGAGTCGACATCCTGCTCCTCTTGTTGAGCAGCCTCCCCTTGGGCATCAATGGCATCGAGTTGAGTTTCCTCTGAATCAGTCACTTCTGTCTTCGCGGTATCTTCCAAATTGCCGACACTCCCGGGGCTCTCCCCTGAATTCTGCGCGCCGTTTTGAGCAAGAGCCACTTTGCCGGCTTTGAGGCTCTCCCCCTTGGAAGTCCTCTCCGTCTCTTTTTTCCCGCTTTTCTTCGCCTTCGTCCCACCAGGCGCAAGCTTCGTCGTGCCGAGGCCAGGTCGTCCTTTTCTATTTTCTTCGTTGCCCGACTTCGTTGCTGGGCTTTCGGAAAGAATTGATGGATCGCTACTTGCCGAGCCAAGGGCACTCGCCGAGGGACCCTCCAGCATTTTCTCAAGATCAAGAAGCCCTTGCTGCTTGGCCAAGACCATTCCTCCGCCTCCGAGAAAGAGCGCCATGAGAGCCACGAGAACGACCCTTCCCCGACCCTTTGAGCGAGCTGGCAAGCCCGCAGCTAATCGATCTTCTTCTTCAGCAACCACTTGCCAACGTGATGAGCGTCCGAGAGTGCGTCCTTCAGCCTGATGTTCACCCAACGACGGAAATGCCGAATCCGATTCACGACGAGTCGGAAGCTTTTCTTCCAGGTTTGGACTGGTTGCGGCGGTCTCGGCAAAGTCATGGTCTGCCGGATCGGAGGCCGTCGGCGCCAGAGACGGATCAATCACAGAGCGAGAGCCTTCATGAGGACCAGCAAGCACTCCTGGCGGAAGGGGTGCCTCAAAGGCAGCTGGTGCTTCTGATTCTAAGGGCTGCTTTCTAGGCAGTTCAGAACCTGGAGTCATCATCGCTGACCACTTCGACTCGCGAACCACCCCCCCTGGGCTTTGCTGTAAACCCAATGCACCAAATAGCTCCTCACTCAATTCTCTTGCTGATTGAAAGCGCTCTTCCGGTGCGCGAGCCACGGCACGAGCAAACCAAGAATCGAAGCCCTCAGGCACCTCAGCTCTATCGCTCGGCCGAGGAATCTCTCGTACACAGATTTGTAAAACAAGGTCGCCCAACCCTTCACTCTCGAAAGGGCGCGTTCCCGTCAGGCATTCAAAAGCAATAACGCCGACGGCCCACAGGTCAGAGCGATGATCGACTTTCTTATTTCCCTGAGCCTGCTCAGGACTCATGTAAAAAGGAGTCCCTAAAGGCGACCCTGTCCGGGTATGTCCACTGCTTTCCAGCTGCGTCGACTCAACCTTCGCTACACCAAAATCGAGCACCTTAGCGATCTCATCACCGCCATTATGAACGAGAAATATATTATCTGGCTTCAGGTCGCGATGTATGATCCCTGCTTCGGTTGCCTTCGCAACCACACGAGCAACATGGCTCATGACGCGGTAGGTTTCGCCGGGCGTAAGAGTCTTCAAACGCTCGAGACGGTCATGAAGAGACTCACCTTCGAGCAACTCCATCACCATGTAGGGGCGACCACCATCTGTGCCCGAATCGATAATTTGTACCACATGAGGGCTACGCAAGGCAGCAGCGGCCTGAGCTTCGCGAACGAAACGAGCTAACGCTAAATCGCCTTCCGCAACCGCACGGTCGATCACCTTCACCGCAACCGGCGCTTTCAACACCAAATGCTCGGCGCGATAGAC
>JAKVCH010000386.1 GCA_022447485.1 Polyangiaceae bacterium
ATGACCCGCAAAATCGTCGTTCGCAGACCCAAAGCGAAAACCTAAAGACTTTTCAACACCTTCTTGAGATAGCTATCGAGTTTCAGATCCCGAAGATTGTGCTTCTGAGTAGTGCCAATGCCTATGGTCCACGCCCCGAAAACGCCCAGTTTTTAAAGGAAACAGCTCCTCTCCTGGGGAGTGGCCGCTTTTCTGAAATGCGCGCTCTTGTCGAGTTAGACCTCTATGCCCAATCTCAATTCTGGCGCTCGCCCGAAACAGAACTAGTCATACTGCGTCCGGCAAATATAGTGGGTACCGTGCACAACGCTCCCAGCAACTTCCTGCGGCTGGCGCGTGTTCCAACGTTGATGGGGTTCGATCCCATGCTCCAGGTCGTTCACCAAGACGACGTTGTCCAGGCCTTAGAGCGCGCCCTGACGCCCGGTATACGCGGGATCTTCAACATCGCCGGTCCACCCCCAGCGCCTCTATCAGAGATACTGCATCGGCTAAAGCGCGCAACCCTGCCCATCCCTTACACTTTAGCCAAAGGCGGCTTAGGTAGTCTCTTTAAGGTCGGACTCACCAAGTTTCCCGCTGCCGAGCTAGACTTCATCCGCTTTGTCTGCATGGTCGATGACAGTCACGCTCGAGCGAAGCTGGACTACGAGCCTGTCTTCGGGTTATCGGAGACACTCCGCGAGGTCGACCGCCTGCGCTGGGGAAGCAGCTGATGAAATTGCCAAAGCAACCATTACTCCCTGGGGCCCTACTGGCCCTAAGTACATTCTTGGTTTGGTCCTGCCAGGCCCCCAAGGCTCCGACCTACCCTCAGCCCCCTGTCTACGAAGACAGGGTTCTTCCACCTTGGACACCTCCTAAAAGCGAAGAGACCATTGATCTTGAGGCGCTCGAAGGCGAGTGGGTAACTGATGGTGTGGGGGGGCAGGCCGGCGCCAGCGGTCGATGATTTAGCCTACGCCCCAGCCAAGGATTGCACGCGGAGCTTGCTCGTGGCAGGGTCACCGACCCTCCGAAAGTGCGGAGGAGAAACGCAAATCCTGTGACACAAGAAAACGCCAAAAATCAAGTCGAAGACGAGACTCAGGTCCGTATTGAGAAAAGCCGAGCCTTAGCGTTGCTCGCTGCCCAAGCCGGTTTAGCCAAGAAGGCCATCGGAGTAGAAATCATCGACGTGTCTGGAAAAGTCGACTACGCCGACTTTCTCGTGCTCATGACCGGTACAAGCCAACGCCACTGTCAAGCAATCGCGCGCGCTGTTGATGAAGACTTGAGCGCACATGGCGATGCGCCGTTGAGTATGGAAGGCCAGGGAAGCTCAGAATGGGTACTGATCGACTTCTTTGACGTGGTCGTCCATGTCTTCGCGGAAGATTCGCGGGAGCTCTACGACTTGAGTGGCCTGTGGATGGACGCCGAGCGAGTGGGGGTTCCTGAGCCCGTACGCGATAACTCATGAAGATACGAACCCTTGTCGTTGGGAAAATTAAGGAACGGGAAGTACGAGCCACTGCGGACGATTACCTGAAGCGCATCGCACGCTATACCAAGATAGAAGAACGGGAAGTGAAGAGCGACCGCGCCCTCGGGGAAGCCATCCAAGGCGACACGGTGGTCGCGTTGGAGGTGAACGGAAAACGGTGGACCAGCGAAGAGTTTTCGCGCCAGGTCGAGAGTTGGTCGAGGCGCGGCAAAGGGGAAATCACGTTCCTCATTGGCGGAGCCGAGGGGATCCCAAAAGAGTTGAGCGTTCAGGCTGACCACCAAATGAGCCTCTCCAGTATGACTCTTCCGCATCGTATCGCCCGGGTAATCCTCTATGAGCAGATTTATCGGGCTTTTACTATTCAGCGCGGGGAGCCCTATGCTCGCGAAGGCTAACAAAGCTTCAGCTTCGACTCGATGAGTTCGCTCTTAGGAAAACGCTTAGCTATCTGTGGCTACCGGCAGGTTTTTACGCCCAAAAATGTAGGCGATGCCTATGCTCAAAACATAGAGGAAGCAAAGTGGCCCCGCCATGAGCAGTTGGGATAGAGGATCCGGTGGAGTGATAACTGCAGAGACAACGAACGCAATGACCACAAAATAACGGGCAAAGCGAATCAGATGCCTGTGGTGAAGCACTCCGGCAACTGAGAGAAAAAACACCACAACCGGGATTTCGAAAACAGCGCCAAACGCAAGTAGAGCCCGAATCACAAATTGCAGATATTCATTCACCATCACCGTTGCCTCTACCTGGAGACCGTTGGAGAATTGATCGCGCTGCATTCCCAGCAGAAAATCAAAAGCGACGGGAAAGACAACCTTCCAACCGAAAAAGCCACCGGTTGCGAAAAGGACAGTGCTGGAAATCACGAAAGGAAGAGCAAACTTTTTTTCCTTCGCATAGAGCCCAGGAGCAATAAACGCCCATAATTGATAAAGCTGGAAAGGCAGGCTGAGCACAAAACCGCCCAAAACCGCTAGCTTCACATAAGCCATGAAGAGCGCAGCGGGCGCAGCAAAGTGGAGTGATGGGCCATTTTCCTGGCTGCCCCAGCCTTCTACAAAGGGGCGAGTCATGATGCTCAAAAGCTCTTCCTTGAACACCCAAGCACAGGCCGCTCCCAAGAGAAAAAAGAGGATCATTTTAAAAAGACGCGAACGAAGCTCATCCAAATGTTCCCAGAAACTCATGGTGCCTGGAGCATCTTCTTGTTCTTCGGCGTTCTGCATCACTTTTCTTCCTGGGAACTTGCCGCAGCCGTATCCCGCTCCGGCGGATCTTCTATCTTGAGAGCAGCATCTGAATCACGACGACTCTTGGGGGTCTCTGGCATAGTACGCGCTTGAGGTAGTCCACCACGATGGGGAGCTGGCGGGGCCGGTATTTGACTGGGAGTTGCCCTCTTTTCCACATCAACCACTTTTTCTTCCTCGACCACGGTCTCGGCTATCGATTCGACGGTTTCGGAGAGATCTTCAGGCAGAGCGTTTTGACAATCTGCTCCTTCAACGGGGAATTCTAAAGCTGGATCAGGTTCGTCATCATCGGCCGGGTCTGGATAATGCATACCTGGGCGCGGCTGCCTTGCGCCCATTTCTCCGCGAAGTAGGGCCCGAAGCTCGTTCACACCATCGATACCTTCTTCCCGAAGAATATCATCAATGCCTGTCTGTGCTCGTACTTCGCGAGTCAACTTACGCGCCTTGGCTAGCCACTCACCAAGGGTACGCATCAGCCCTGGCAGCTTTTGTGGGCCGACAACCAAAAGCGCTATCATGGCGACAATAGCTAGTTCGAGAAACGAAACTCCAAACACGACGCAAAACTAGAGGTCAGTCGGATAATTGTCGAGTTAATTCGAAGTAGGTGATGCCGATCAAAGCGACCAGCCTAGGGCCGGTCAATCGATGACCCAAGCTCGCTTACTTAGGAAGATAGCTTCTGCAACGTCTTCGCTATTACGACCCGTTGGATTTGGCTCGTGCCTTCGTAAATCTGCAGTACTTTCGCATCACGCATCAGTTTCTCGACGGGGTAGTCACGAACGTAGCCATTACCGCCAAAGACTTGAACAGCATTGATTGCGGTTTGCATCGCCGTGTCGGCGCCGTAAGCCTTTGCGTAGCTCGAAACGATTGGATTCCGCACGCCGTTACCAAGGTTCCAAGCGGCCTTCTGATAAAGAAGCCGCGTCGCCTCCGTACCGATGGCCATTTCGGCAATCATATGTTGAACCATTTGATGCTCAATAATCGCCTGGCCAAAGCTCTGACGTTCTTTTGCATAAGCCAAGCATTCATCAAGACAGCGTTGCTGTAACCCTGTTGCCATGGCTCCAATATCGGGACGGGTTTGATTGAATGTCTCCATCGCCAACTTGAAACCGGCGCCTTCGGGAGCCAGA
>JAKVCH010000387.1 GCA_022447485.1 Polyangiaceae bacterium
GAAGCGCAGGTGAAGGTGAGTCGCGTGACCTGGCGCATGGCGGATAATGGGGCCGCGTCCGCCTCGCCCGTAAAAAATCTTGGCCAACCACTCAGGGTCTTCTCCCTGGGTCTCAGCATACTTCCGCAGCAGACGCTGAACGCTATGATCGATCAGAATCATCTCCACGTCCGTTTCCGTGATCAAGGCTTTGACCAAGGCCCACGTGCGAGGACGGTCGAGATTTTTCGATGTAGCGCGCCGGTACCAGGCCCGGTCCTTTGTGTAAAAAAAGCCCAAGTCGACATCGCGACCGGATTGATGACTGAGGTGAGGACTCAGGTAGCCACCTCGACGGCTGCTAATATGTCCGAGATGAAGGGGCGGGGTATTTTCAAACTGATCGTGGACGTGGCGAATCGCTTTTTCCAGGTACTCAATCGTCTCAGGCGTACCGTAAGCGAAGTGAGGAGAAACGAGCTCTAATAATTCACTCTCTTGGGCTTGCACCCCGTTCATCAGTCGTCCGTTGTTGGGTAAACCGATGCTGAGTGGACCAAGAGTTTCCGGCGCATGCTTCGCTCTTTCCTTGAGGTCGTCGACACTCAGCACAGCTCCGCTGTGCAGCCCTGCTAACTCTGGCTCTGCTTGGACGACAGCTGGGCTCACCCAGCTCAACAGCAGGCCACTCAAAAGCAGCCAGCCGCGAGAGCGACAGACGAAGGGTGACCAGAATCGGAGCAAGGTCCAAATGGGAAATAGGCGAAACACGCGGCCCAAAGATGAAGCATTTTTCGCTCAGAAGCCAGCTTTTCTAGAGTTCAGCTTCAGTCATGCTACTCATTCGTCGATGGAACTCAGCGAAGTGACCGACCCTCTGGGGGTCGTTTTTGGTTGGATCGACGAGGCAGTCGAGGCAGGGGAAACAGTTCCAGAAGCTGTTTCATTAAGCACTATCGGCCGCGACGGCTTCCCGAATTCTCGAATCGTTCTACTCAAGGGCCGGGACGGCGACCATTTGCGCTTTTTCACGAACTATCGCAGTACCAAGGCCCAAGAACTCGCTCAGGAGCCCCAGGCCGCGATGGTTTTGCACCATCCGCGAGCTGCCCGTCAGGCGCGGTTCCGCGGTCGGGTAGAGAAAATGTCCGCAGAGGGCTCGGATCGCTATTTCGACTCACGGCCTCGCTTGAGTCAACTCGGGGCCTGGGCTTCCGCCCAAAGCACGGAGTTAAGCTCCCGAGACGAGCTCGAGCGCGCCTTGGGAACCATTGAGGAGAAATTCTCAGGCCGGCAGGTCCCTCGCCCTGATTTTTGGGGTGGCTATGTTTTCCGAGTCGATGAGATCGAACTTTGGATTGGGCGTGAGGGTCGCCTTCATGATCGGGCTGCTTATAGTAAGGTTGAAAAAAGCGATGGCGCTTCTACTTGGACAGCCCGGCTGCTTTGGCCGTGAGCGCGGCTTCCTTTTTATGAAGAGCTGTTGTCTTCTGTGTTCTTCCGGTTGAGCCGCAAATGAAAAGCTCATTCATTTTCAGTGATGATGGGTCAGCAGAGAGCTGTGATTTATCTCCACGAGAGCCAATTCAGGCTTGGGCTTCAGCGCTGTTCGTGCTTGGCTCAGCCGCCCCTGCGGAGAATCGAGCATGAAGAAAGTCATCATGGTAAAAAAGCGCCTCGCCAATGGCGAGCCGTGCAAAAAGTGTGGGCAGGTCGAAGAGATGCTCAAGCGTCGCGGGCTTTGGGATCAAATCGATGAAGTGCTGTGGGCCGATGAAACTGATCCCGAATCACCGGGCATGCTCTTGGCGAAAAAGCATGATGTCGAGCTAGCTCCCTTCTTTTTGGTTGAAGAAGGTGGGGAGACAACTGTGGTGACCCAGGCGGTCGTTTTAGCAAAGAAGCATTTAGCTGCCCCTCAAGATCGCTCTCGGGCGACTCGGCCAGCAAAAGCCACCCAACCAGAAGCGCCCAAAGAGCCAGTCGCTGGACCGATTGGTCAGGACTCAATTGAAGCGGGTGCAATTGAGTTGGCCGGCGCAGGCCCCTTGACGATCATGACCTGGATGTTGGAGCGCTTCGGAGCACGTTGCGCCATCGCCTTTAGTGGCGCCGAAGATGTCGCTCTCATTGAGTTGGCAGCACAGACGGGTAAACAATTCTCTGTTTTTTGTCTCGATACGGGGAGGCTGCATCCTCAAACCTATCGCTTTATCGAAAAGGTCCGACAGCACTACGGGGTGACCGTTCAAATGATGTTTCCCCAGGCGCCGGCTGTCGAAGACCTCGTCCGACGAAAAGGATTGATGAGCTTTTACGACGACGGGCACCAAGAATGCTGTGGTGTGCGCAAGGTGGAGCCTCTCCGAAGAGCTTTGAACTCTTTCGATGCCTGGATCACGGGTCAACGTCGAGACCAAAGCCCGACGCGAGCAGATGTGCCGGAATTGGTCTGGGATACCTCTCATCGCGCAGAAGGCATGGCCAAGGCCAACCCACTTGCCGGTTGGTCCCAGCAAAAAGTTTGGGGCTTTATTCGCAACAACGATATTCCTTACAATGAGCTACACGATCAGGGCTTTATCTCCATTGGTTGTGAGCCCTGCACCCGTGCTGTCCGGCCCGGTGAACACGAGCGTGCTGGTCGCTGGTGGTGGGAAGAAGCAACTCAGCGCGAGTGCGGTCTACATAAGGGCTGAAGCGTTGGCGCGTCTCCTAGGGAGGCGCCGCGGCTGCCGGAGCGATGGAAGGTGGGGCAAGCAATCAGATGCCCCCGAGTCATCAAGGCCTCTTTGGCAGGTTTTCCTTCAAGATTTTGAGCAGTCCGTCAGGGTTGTCCACGTGCACCCAATGCCCTGAATCTGGTAAGCGATACACATCGAGGTAAGGGCTTCGATGAAGTTGCTGAGCACGTTCTTTCATCGACCCAGACCAGCGATCGGACTGGTCTGCGTAGAGTAATTCTAGATGGGGGACCGATGTGTTCTGCCAATCTCCGGCGACGACTTCTTCAAGAAAGGGCCAAAGATCGAGAGTAAAGTAATCGTGGAGCAACTCCTCAATCGCAGGCAGGTCGAGCTTCCAAAAGAGCTCCTGGGCCTGCGTCTCGGAGCTGGCTGTTGATGAGCTGGTTGCTGAAGAGCTGGCCCCAGGAAGCTTGGCGGGGCGTCTGCCTAAGTTGGTTCCGAGCCAATTCGCGAGACCAGAAGAGAGCCCTTCTTTTTGTAAGGCCGCGATAGCATCGGCGCGATGGGCAAAGGGTCCGGGGTGCTTTTGAAGCGCCCGCAGGACTTGAATCACCTGATGCTCCGATCCCGGTGCTTGGGCACCCGGATCGGAATCGAGCACCCAGACTTGCTGTAGGGAGTGCGGGTTTTGGCTAAATTGCGCCGGAGGGTCTTGTCCTAATAAACGACTCATGAGGAGAGCGACTTTGCCACCGAGGGAGTGCCCGATCACCGCGTCGGGAACCCGTTCAAGGGTTGCCGCCAGCTCAAGAATATCCTCAGCCGCTGATTGCAGGGTATGAGGGCCGGGAGCCCCTTGGCTATCGTGATGATAGCGAAGGTCCACAAGGACAAAGCGGTAGTCGCTTCTTTCTTTCGCTAGTTTTTTTATAAAACCGCGAAAGTTATGCCCAGCTCCCATCACGCCATGCAGGAGAAAGGCGAGATGGGGAGCGTCTGGGTCTCCAACAAAAGTATGCGCTAACTTCATTCTGGAGTGACTTCAAGTATTGCGTCGACTTCAACACTTGAACCAAGAGGCAGCTGTTGCATGCCAATTGCGGTACGCGCGTGAGGACCAGCTGGGCCCAAGACATCAGCGAATAACTGAGAAGCGCCGTTGATAACTAGATGCTGATCCGTGAAGTCTTCGGTACAGTTTACG
>JAKVCH010000388.1 GCA_022447485.1 Polyangiaceae bacterium
GGCTTGAGGTCGCGGTGAATCAGTCCGGCTTGATGGGCTTCGCCAATGGAGTCGCAGGCTTGGGCGATAAACTGGACGGCCCTGCTCGGGGGAAGCGAGCGCTCTCTTTTCAGGAGATGCTGGAGATCGAGGCCGGCCAAGTACTCCATCACATAATAATAGACGCCCGATTCCGTCATACCATAGTCATAAACGGCGACTGTATGGGGAGAGGTCAGATTCGCGGTAACTTGAGCTTCTCGCCGGAAACGCCTCAGCTTTTTGCGAGCTGATTTCGAGTCTTTTTCGTCTCGGGGAATGAGTTTGATAGCAGCGGGACGAGCGAGGAATCGATGGGCTGCTTTCCAGACTTCGCCCATCCCCCCTGAACCTACCTTTTCCACCAATTGATAGCTGCCGAGCTCTTGGGGTGCATCGAGTTGATAGCGACGAATCAAATCAGCCCCGACTAATCCTAAAATGATCGCAGTGATCGCAGAGTAGATCGAGTAGAGCAGCTGGTAAAAAGGAATTGGTTGAACGAAAAGGTGCACCGCTGAAAGAGCCATCGGCTGAGTCAAACCTGCTAAGATCAGCGCAAGTCGCCCGAGGTGTCCGGCTGGTGGTAGGAGAGTGGGGAAAAATACCACCAAGATCAGAACCCATGAAATACCGGCGGTGCCGACGTCTGGGAGAGGTGCGAGCGAAAGAGATGCGGCTCTTAATACTTCGTAGACATAGCCGAGCTCGAGAACCTGACGGTCTTGGAGTTTCTTCCAAGAGACGAGCCCGAGCATGAGCAGATCGAGGGTGATACCAAAGAGCCCCAGGGCAAAGCGCAATTGTTGGTCGACAATTGAGACTTCACGCAGCTCGGTAAAGTAGGCAATTGAATAACCTACCACAGAAAGCGCGGGTAGAATCAGGGTCAATATGCCAAGACGAGAACGGGCGGTGCGAGCAATACCAGGAGAGATTCGTAAACCCGCCGGCACAAAGCGCGAAAGGATGGCATCGTTGGCTGTTGAGTCGTGCTCGTGGGAATGCATCATATTGACGAACGAGATTTAACGTGGAGGTGAGACTTCCTTTTCAGCTGGGTAGAGTACTCCGGTTCCGCCTAGACCGCAGTAGCCGTTTGGGTTCTTCATTAAGTACTTTTGATGGTACTGCTCCGCGGGCCAGAACTCAGTTTTCATCGCGATTTCCGTGGTGATCGGACCGTAACCAGCTGTACTGAGTGGCTCTTGGTATCGATTGCGGCTGCTCTTCGCCTGCAGCAGCTGTTCTGCTGAGCCGAGGTAGATCCCTGAACGATATTGAGTCCCACGATCGTTACCTTGACGATTGCCTTGGGTTGGATCGTGAGCTTCCCAGAAAACCTGAAAGAGATCCTCGAGGCTGATTTTTCTCGGATCGTAAACGACTTTCACGGCTTCCGTATGGCCTGTTTCGCCACTGCAGACGGCCTCATAAGAAGGTTCAGAGAGCTGGCCAGCTGTGTAGCCAACAGCGGTTTCGAGCACACCCGGCAGACTCCAAAACTTCCTCTCTGCGCCCCAGAAACAACCAAGGGCAAAGAAGACTTCTTCCTGTTCTGGCGCTGGATTTTTTGCCTCGCTGGTCATTTTATCCCCTGATCTGTCCTACGGCTGCAGCCACGTCTTTTGCCTCGACGGTATGCCCCCCACCTTTCAGAACTTTCATTGCGATACCCATGGCCGGGCCTTGATTGGGTGCAGCTTGAATCGCGGCTTCCACCTCTGCAAGGAGTGCCACGATTTCGGCACTGGAGAGTGAACGAGGCAAGTAGATCGTGACGCAATCTATTTCGGCTTGCAACTCTTTTGCGCGATCGGCGTCTGGGCCGGCTGCGAGAGCTTCGCGGTTGGACTTGATCAACTTGCGAATGATGGCCTGGACCGCTTCATCGCCGATATCGTCGACGCTTTCCCGGGCGGCGCTCATGGTGATCTCACCCATCAATGTGCGTAAAACCTCTTTTTCCAGAGATTTCTTGGCCTTCATCGCGGCGAACATGTCTTTTTTGATTTGTGCAGAAAGGCTCATACTAGCGGCCTATCATGACTCTTCAACGAAGACGATATCAATCGATTTTCAATCGACAATGAACCAAGGGTTGAGCAGGTTTTCTTTATTGTAGATCACCTTTTCTCCCTTGTTTCCCCCGTGACTGACCGCTGGTTTTTCTGGCGGCGCTGGGAGCCACTGGGTGACAGATTTTCCTGCGGCACGAGCAATTGCGTCTCCCGCGGCGGTATCCCACTCCATCGTCGGCGCAAAACGAGGATAGACGTCAGCGCTACCATCGGCGACAAGACAAAGCTTGAGCGAGGAGCCCATGGATACCATTTCTAGGTCGGGGTGGTCTTTCCTGAGTTCCTCAACGTAGTCTTGAGTTTCGGTCGATAAGTGGGAGCGACTGCCCACAACACGGAAGGGCCGAGCGTCTTGAGGGCGAGGTAGAGTGAGCCCCCGGTTTTGAAGATCACGCCAAGTCGGGGGCTCGCTGGTTGCCGGGACTTCGCGCTGCAGCCAGGCGCCTTGACCGACGACGCCAACGTAAAGCCATTGTTTGACAGGCACGTAGATAATACCAGCGACTGGTTCTTGGGAGCGGATCAGGGCAATGTTGACCGTGAACTCTCCGTTGCGCTTGATGAATTCTTTGGTGCCATCCAAAGGATCGACCATCCAAAATTGAGCCCAGGCTCTTCGCTCGGCGGAATCAATTGTCGCTCCTTCCTCGCTGAGAATGGGCAGACCTGTGTTCTGCAGTAGGCTTTGAATCACATGGTGGGCCGATTGATCTGCCATGGTTAATGGTGAGCCATCACCTTTCATTTCGACACCAAAATCTGCCTGGTCGTAGACTTTGAGTATCTCCCTGCCTCCTTGGAGAGCGGCGCGAATTGCGGTGTCGATCAGAACATCAGGAATTGTCATCGTTTACTCTCGATCCAAGGCTTGTCGAAGATCATCCAAGAGGTCCTGGGTGTCTTCAATGCCAATGGCCATACGAATCAGGGAAGATGACATATTGAACTTGGCCAATTCTTCCTCGTCGAGCTCAAAGTAGCTCATCAGGGCAGGCTGTTCGATGAGAGTTTCAACCCCACCGAGCGAGGGGGCAATTTTAGGGATTCGACAGGCATCGACCACGGCCGAAGCGGCGGCTTTACCCCCTTTGACGACAAAACTAACCACGCCGCCAAAACCATCCATTTGCTCTTTGGCGATTTGGTGAGAGGGATGGCTTGGCAGCCCTGCGTAGTAGACTTTCTCGATGCGAGGATGCTCCTCTAACATTTCTGCGATTGCTTGAGCGGTGTGGTTGGCCTGTCGCACGCGTAGCCCCAGAGTCTTCGTACCTCGAGCAATCAGGAATGCTGCATGAGGGTCCAGGGTTGCGCCGATCACATCTCGTGCCTCTTTGACCAAGGAGACAAGATGAGACGGGCCAGCTACGAAGCCTCCCAATACATCGTTGTGTCCGCTAAAATATTTTGTTGCTGAATGTACAACGATATCGATCCCAAAGTCGTGAGGTCGACAATTGATCGGAGTGGCGAAGGTTGAATCAACCATCGTCTTTGTGCGCCGGTTCTTGCTCTTGACTCTTTGTGAGAGCTCTTTGAGATCGACGCAGTAGTTGAAGGGGTTCGTAGGCGATTCAGTGATGACCAACTTGGTCTTGTCTGTAATGACTGCCTCCATCGCCTCAAGATCGCCGGGAGGAACGACGTCGTGTTCCACTCCGTAACGGCCTAACCAGGTCGTGACAAATTGTCGCGTGCGGCGGTAGCAGTCTCGAAAAAGTACGACATGATCTCCTTGCTTGAGCAAGCAGAAGAGCGTTGAGG
>JAKVCH010000389.1 GCA_022447485.1 Polyangiaceae bacterium
ATCAACGGTGAGCCCATACATGCGTCCCGTTGAGGGCATGAACTGCCAAAGACCAACAGCACCCGCCGGCGAGCGAATTGTCGGATTATGTCCGCTTTCAATCATAGAAAGCCAAACAAGATCTGTCGGTAACCCTGCTCGACGCAACTCGGCCTTCATCGCGGAGATATAGCGTCCACTCTTCCTCGCCCAAATCGCGGCGATCGTCCGACCTCGATGACTATCGCGATAGAACTTCAAGTAAGTGACCACCCTCTGATCGAGATGCACCGGCAAGTCGGGAAGAGTCAGCGAACTAAGCCAGACCCGATCAGCTTGAGCCAGGTCCATTCGCGTGTCTTCTGTCTGGACCTCTCCAGGAACCCCAACCTGAACTCCTGCTTGTTGCATCTCGGGTAGTGAGAAAGACCAACCAGGAGAAAGCCCACGTACAGACCGGGGGAAAAGGACCCGATCAGCTTCCGAGAGCGACGATAGCTCATCATCCTTTTTCTCAGGGGCTGGTCTTTCCGCAATCGCAGCGCGCACCTTTTGATTTGCCTCGGGCAGGATGCTCGAAGGCGGCAGGGTCGCATCCGGTGAGCGCGGAGGCCGCCCCTGCTGGTGAGGTTTCTTTTCGACCTGCTTCTTTGCACCCGCAGCCTGGGCTGGGGAAGCAAGGCTCAGAGCGAGGATACTGGCAGCGATGACTCGAGCTCGACGCATACTCTTCCCTATTCTGAGCCCACGAAGCGGTCAAATTCCTTGCAAAAAATTTACAGCTTCATCGAAAAAATCTGGTGCGAGAGCTCTAGCGCACGCTTTCGCTACCTACTTGAGGACAACATAGCGCCGCTGACCTCGACGATACACTTGTAGGACGTGTTCCTTCTTCGAACCCAAGAGCTTCTGCGCTCTCTTCATCTCGTCGGCCTTGCCGCCATCAATGCTCAAAATAATATCCCCTCGGCGCAAATTTGCCTTCGCTGCGGCTGAACCGGGCTGAACTTGCGCAACGACCAAGCCGCTGATGTCGTCACCGACACGCAACTGCTGTCGCAGCTGAGGAGTGAGAGTGCGAAGAGCCATGCCAGACGCGGCGGGTGCCTCGCCTTTTTTCGGCAAAGCTCGCTCCACTGAACTCATTGGGCGGGGAAACTCCTTTAGCTGCGCCTGAAAGGACTTCTTTTTCCCTTTCCGAATCACCGCCAGCTTCACTGGATGATTAGCACCCGCCGAGGCGATGAGGTTTCGGAACCTGCCCAAGGAATCAGCCGGCTTTCCGTTTACAGACATCACCACATCGCCGGATCGTAGGCCAGCTTTCTCCGCTGGCCCACCAGCACTCACGTCGGCCAGAAGAACACCATCGCCACCGGGTACCCGCAATGCTTGACGCAAGTCGTCCGTCAATTCTTGAATCGTTACACCTAGGAATCCTCGACTTACCTTTCCATGACTCTTTAACGCCTGAACAATCGGCTCGGCCATGCTCGTCGGGATCGCAAAGCCGATACCAACACTACCCCCACCACGAGAAAGGATAGCTGTATTGATTCCGACAAGCTCTCCTCGGGAGTTCACCAATGCACCTCCCGAATTGCCGGGATTGATGGCGGCATCTGTCTGGATGAAGTCTTCGTAGGCTGTGATACCTACATCGGCACGGCCTTTGGCCGAGACGATTCCCATCGTCACCGTTTGCCCGACACCGAAGGGATTACCAACAGCCAACACAACTTCGCCCAAGCGCAGCGCCTCGGAATCGCCAATCAGTATCGGCTGTAGGCCCGCGGGTTTTTCCTCGAGTTGCAAAACAGCCAGGTCGCTCTTTGGATCGGTGCCGACAATGGTCGCCGAATATTCACGATCATCGTTCAGCCGAACCGTGACTTCATCGGCATTCTCGACGACATGGTTATTAGTGACAATCAAGCCATCCGCACTCAGAATCACTCCACTCCCGAGTCCCTGGCGAGTCTGTGGACTCGGTCCACCTCCGAAAAGGCGCCCACGAGCGCGCCCTGCAGGAGCCGTCGAACTTGTCGCGACACTCACTACCGAGGGGAGAACATTCTGAACGACATCGGCTATATTCTCGGGGGCTGGACTGAGGGTAGAACTGGCACCTAGCGCAGTCGTCGAGCGTACCGGGACGACTTCGGCAGCAGAGGGCGAGTCAGCTACGGCCTCACTGCCTCCTCCGCAAGCACCAAGACAGACTCCGGCGATGATAATACCCACGACTGAGCCCTGGAGGACAGGACGAGCCCAACGATTCATATTCTTTGAAGCTAATTGCACGTTAATAGCGTAACCACTCCTTGAGCAATTTCATTCCCAGCAGGCATAATTTTGAAATTTCCGCCTAATTAACTGAAATTACTAAAAGAAATACTCAAAGCCCTTAGCCACCATCCACCACATCTTCTTCCCGCAAAGGGGTAGAATCCAAACGATTTTCTAAAATTCCTTCCGGCAGGGAAACCGTTTGTGTTCCGCTTGTTTTACCCCGGGGGACTCGCATCGCCTCTGGTGGGAATGGTTGATCTTGCTGCAACGATGCGACGACTTCTTTCAGCTCTTCCATCGAAGAGACCTTCATGAATCGCGCCCGGGCCTTTGCGCTACCGCGGAACCCCTTGGTGTACCAAGTCGCGTGACGGCGAAACGCTCGCAGGGCTGGACCTTCCCCGATCCAATCAGCGAGAAGAGATGCATGCTCGACCATGACCTCGCCCACCTCACCCAAGGATGGAGGGTTTTGGGGTTCCTTTCCTTGAAAGACGGCAGCCAAATCGCGAAAAAGCCACGGGCGTCCCAAGCAGCCACGACCAACAATCACCCCATCACATCCTGTTTGACGCATCATCCGTAAAGCATCCGCTGCTTCCCAGATATCACCATTACCCAACACAGGAATCTTCAGCAATTGCTTTAATTCTCCAATTTTTTCCCAGCGGGCTTCACCGTCGTAGAGTTGAGCCGCCGTACGGGCATGCAAGCCAACCGCTGCACAACCTTCATCTTCTCCGATCGTGCCGGCGTCTTTCCACGTGAAAAGCTCGTCATTAATTCCGAGACGAAACTTGATCGTCACGGGCACTTTCGCTGGCTCTGCTGCTCGCACGGCCGAACGAATAATATTCCTGAGAAGGGTCGTCCGAAGAGGTAGGGCAGAGCCGCCTCCTTTGCGGGTGACCTTACGCACAGGACAGCCAAAATTCATGTCGATATGATCAACCTTACCCTCGCCAACGAGACGCTCCACTGCTTTTCCTACATAGTGTGGGTCGACTCCGTAGAGCTGGAGACTTCGAGGTGACTCGTCCGCACCAAAGTCAGCTAAACGAAGAGTCTTTTCGCGACCCTCCACTAAAGGGCGCGCCGTAATCATTTCACTCACATAAAGCCCGGCCCCATAATGGCGACAGAGGGAGCGAAAGGGATAATTCGTGACGCCGGCCATTGGCGCTAAAACGACTGGAGGCCAAACCTCGAGGTTACCCAGTTGTAAAGGCTGAAATTCACCTTCTGACGCAGGTGGAACATCCTTATTTAGATCACTCTTGTAGCAGTCGTCCATAACTCTCTATCTTTGCAACCCGCTCTTAGCGAGACTCATCACGTCGACGCAAGCGCTGACTGAGCCTTCGTGGAAGAAGCGCCGTCGCCACCTCTCTGGCTTTTTGAGTTCTTTTCATCAACTCCGTGCCAGCAAAAGCTCCGGGCATTTTGAAAAGAGCTGCACTCAATTCTTTTGCAAGAGCCAGAGGCGTCGTGCCCTCCGCCTGCAAAGCAACCTTCTCGCCACTCGCCTGATCTTCGAGGGCTCCGCGCGCGATAGTCCTCGTTCCGTCAGAGCGAATTTCTACGACC
>JAKVCH010000039.1 GCA_022447485.1 Polyangiaceae bacterium
CGCAAATATCATCCTTCAAATGATACTCTGTATTGCGGGTCACCAAGAGACGATGCCGACGCCGCTCTGGCCCAGCATAAGCTTTCTTCGAATCGGACTGGTTCATAAGGCAAGATTAATAGCGGTAGATAAAACGGGCAAAATTTCTGCACATTATCCCACATAACCCAAGGTCCGCCCTTCCCTCGCTCAAAGAAAGAATTTGCGGGCTAGAAAAAAGTCATGACACCTCACCCTCGAGTGGCCAGAGCAAACGCGGCTCATTCAAGGGCAAGCCTCAATAACTAACCGATAACATATTAACCAGCTTCAATGGGCGCCAGTTATCAAAGCACCTCGGGATGTTCTTTCTGAAGCTTTCGTCAATACGGTTCAACCGCTCAGCATGACAGGCTAGGACAAAACTTTATCCACAACCTGTGGGTAACTCAAAGGGCGGGGAATCTGACCGAGAAAAATATTCTATTTGACAGTCACTGGACCTCTGTGGCTATTTTCATCCCTCATCTCGAAGGTACAAATGAGTCGCACCAATCAGACAGACGACAAGGTCATTCACGTCGTATTCGGACCAGGCGGAGGACGTTGGGACCCAAGCCTCTTCGGTCGAGGAACGAATGGCACGACGAACGAAAGCTTCACCGATGAAAATCGGGGAGTGAGTTCGCTCCACGCAGAAGCGCTCAGTGAGGCCTTTACGAAGACCGAAGTCTCGAACCTAATTGGCCTCTCACTATCGAAACTACGCACTCTTGATAAGGCTGGCATCGTTGTGCCAAGCGGGAAACGCAAAGGGCGCCGCGCGTACAGCTTTACGGACATGATTGCACTGAGAGCAGCGAAGGCTCTTTTCGATCAAAAAGTAAGGCTCCGCGACGTTACCCGCGCGATCTATGTTCTCCGGCAAGAGCTTCCAAAAATTGAAAGCCCCTTGACCGAACTACAGGTCGTTACTGAGGGTGGCAAAATTGTCGTGCGCACCGATTCGGGAAAGTTCGAACCAGTCAGTCGACAACTCGTTCTCGATCTAGAGGTTGCAAAACTACAAGACGATATTGTCAGAGTTCTGCGCCCAGCTGCAGGGCGACGTCGGGTCAAAGCAGCCTACGAACTGTACCTCCATGCCAGTGAGCTCGATGAAGACCAGCAAACCATGGACGAAGCCATCGAACTCTACAAAAAGGCTCTTGAGCTCGATCCTTGGCTAGCAATCGCCTACACGAATCTGGGAAATATTGCTTTCCGTCGTCAAAATTCATCGGAAGCAGAGGCGTATTATTCCCAAGCCCTCGATCTTGATGATCGCCAGCCGGAAGCCCAATATAACCTCGGCTATCTGATGCTGGAGCGCGGGGAACCCCGCCAGAGCATTGCCTTTTTCTTGGGAGCTTTAGAAGCTGACCCGCAATTCGCTGATGCCTACTTCAATTTGGCGATGGCCTACGAACAAACGGGGCAACCCCAGATGGCTCGACCGCTCTGGCAAAGTTATATTGCCTTAGAGCCGCAAGGAACCTGGAGCGATATTGCTCGTCGTCATCTCTAGGATGACTCGGCCTGGGATGACTCGCCCTGGGATGACTCGCCCCGGCCTCAGCGGTTCTTATGCGGTAGAGTTCTCGACAAGGAGAACCAAACTGATTCTTCAGGGCTTGTGAATCAGCAAGTCAAACTCGCGCCGATCTTCAGCCACCGGCATCTGCTCACGAACCTCAGCAAGAGACTGCTTGCTGAGGTTCGCAATCACCAACCCAGGTCCTTCCTTTAGCTCACGCACCACTCTTCCCCAGGGATCGATTATCATTGAATGCCCATACGTGCTTCGGCCACCTGGATGTTGCCCCTCTTGCGCTGCAGCCAGAACCCAAGATTGATTTTCGATGGCGCGAGCGCGGAGCAAGCTCTGCCAGTGTGCCCGTCCGGTTGTGGCAGTAAATGCAGCGGGCACCGTGAGAATTTCGGCACCAGCGTTGCGCTGCGCTTGATAGAATTGGGGAAACCGCAAATCGTAACAAATACTCAACCCAAGGCTAAATGATTCGCCCTTCGAGTCAGCTACTGTCGTCACTACGGCTGAGTCACCAGCGAGGGAGCCCTTGGTTTCGTCCAGGACCGTTCCGTCTTCCAAATGCACTCGAAATAGGTGAACCTTTCGATAGAAGCTCTTCCGCTCGCCCCGGGGATCGTAAACGACCGAGGTATTGTAGGGGCGGCGACTATCATGACTGCACTCCGGAAACCCTCCTGCGATTAGGTAGAGACCAAACTCTCGAGACCAATGACTTAACGACTGAAGCACAGGTCCCGGCTCGTCGAAGGACTCAGCGTGCTGACGCCGTTGTCGCTCTAGACCGAGAAAAGCAAACCCCTCAGGCAAAAGAACGAGCTCAGCCCCCTGGGCTGCGGCCTCCTGGACCCAATACCTTACCTGCTCCAGATTTGCTTCTTGGTCTTCTTGGCTATTCAATTGAAGAACGGCACAGCGCATACTACTTTTTTCCAGCTAATGAGGCTTCTGCCTTGAAAAGAAATGCTCTCAAAAAGAATTTCAATCAGAGGTTGGATTGAGCATGGCACAGCCGGCGAAGATTCGCGATAATGTCTCCGAAGCAATGAACGACTTTAGTACTGGTGCCATGCAAAACTTCCACGCTGACGTGGTGGGTGGTCGAGGCGCCTCTTCGGAAGCTGCTCTCGTGTTGCTTTATGCAGAGAATTATCACGACTTGCGTCCCGCCTATCCTCTGATCGAAAAGAAATACAGCATCGGGCGCTCGGATGATTGCGATATAACTCTGCCCGTGACGGCTGTATCGCGTCTGCATGCCAGCTTAGAAAGGCGAGGCGAACAGTGGTGCATTCAAGATCATGCATCGACCAACGGGACCTTGGTCGATGGGCGGCGTATTCATGAACTCGCTCTAGAAGAAAATGCGGAAGTGCGCGTCGGGGATGCTGTGTTCAAATTCGTGGCACGAGGGGGGCGAGGCTATGCCGAGTACCCACTTGTTCACGCCCCGAGACTTTCGCCTGCCCCTCAAAGTCGTCCCCTGCTCGGCGGCTTTCAGATGGATCAAATACGCTCTGATCTGGAAAAAGTTGGGCCAACCGATCTTTCAGTCCTGATCCTTGGCGAAAGCGGCACCGGCAAAGAGGTCACGGCACGAACCCTGCACGAGAGTAGCGGACGAAGTGGTGCGTTTCAGGCCATCAATTGTGCGGCGCTACCCGAGAACCTGATCGAAAGCGAACTATTTGGCTACAAGAGAGGCGCCTTTTCCGGCGCCGACAAAGACAAAAAAGGTCTTGTTCAAGTTGCACATAAAGGCACGCTTTTTCTCGACGAAATTGGCGATATGCCAGCGGCGACCCAAGTTAAGTTATTGCGAGTTTTGCAAAATCGCGAAGTCTTCCCCGTAGGCGCAACTCAAGCCGAGCCTGTTGATCTACGTATTATTGCCGCAACTCATAAAGACTTAACCCGACTCCAGAACGAGGGCCTATTCCGTCGAGACCTCTACGCTCGCCTCAACGATTTTCAGGTCCACCTCCCTCCCCTCAGAGACCGTAAAGAAGATATCTATGGTCTGGCTCTCTCATTCTTGAAACTCCACAGTCAGAAAAACTATCAAATGAGTTTCCCCTTTGTCGCGGGGCTTTTGCGCCACGACTGGCCCTACAACATTCGCGAACTCGAAAGCGCGATTCGTCGTGCAGCGGCCCTGTGCACCGACCTACGCCTGCGGGAAGAACACCTTCCAGAAAATGTCCAAGAGGCAATTCTTGACTACGCTGCCATGGCCAGCCCCCGCTCGCGAGACGAGTCCGCACCCGCTCCGCCAAGCGAAGAAGAGCTACGCGCCTTACTTGTCGCATCGAAGGGCAATATTGCTGAGGTCGGGCGCCACTTGGGGAAAGCCCGCATGCAGATACATCGATGGCTCTCTCGCTACAACATCGATATCCAGGAGTTCCGCCCAGCCAAGGGGAACTCGAAGCCCAAGGTCAGTTAATCCATGACGTCTATTCCGCGCTGGAGCGATTTTGCTCTCAGCGTTATTTCGGTTGCTGCGATGTAAATTCGCCGAAAGAGAGGCTTTTCCAACCGGAGAAGAGGCGGAATCAACCGAGATCGGCTTGACCGGAACGCAGTAAAGCCGCTACTTCCGCCGTGCACGGAATACCCGTTCAGGAGTGAGAGCGATCGACAGCTCTCATCAGATTGAAGGAATTAGACTTTTGGCAACACGTCGCTCATCGAAACGAACGATAGAAAAGGCAACTGGCAAGGCCGGTAGCAAGGGCAGTAAAACCAAGGCCAGCGCAAAAACATCGCGCCGAGGCAAGGGAGCAGATAAGCCCGATGCTTTTGCCAATATTAGTGGAGAGCCTTCACCTCTTCATGAGGTCACTCAATCTCGCTACCTAAACTACGCTCTCTCAGTCATCACCAGTCGAGCTCTGCCAGACGTCCGAGACGGCCTGAAACCGGTGCAGCGCCGCATTCTTTACACAATGTGGCAACAAAAACTGAGTGCCGAGGCCAAGCATCGCAAATGCGCCAAGGTGGTCGGTGACGTCATGGGTAATTACCACCCCCATGGTGATTCAGCGATTTACGATGCCCTCGTCAGGCTCGCTCAGCCCTTTTCGGTACGCTTACCCACTGTCGATGGCTCAGGCAACTTCGGCTCACTCGATGGTGATGCCGCGGCCGCAATGCGCTACACCGAATGTCGCCTGGCACCTTCGGCGGCACCCTTACTAGAAGAACTCAACCAAGATACGGTCAGCTTTCGGCCTAATTACGATGGGACGAAAGAGGAACCGGTTGTTCTACCGGCGAAATACCCAAACCTCTTGATCAACGGCGGCACAGGCATCGCTGTTGGTATGGCGACGAATATACCGCCTCATAACCCTGAGGAAGTGTGTCAGGCCAGCATTAGTTTGCTCGATGCACTGGTCGAAGATCGAGAGCTCAGCAGCCGAGAGCTAGCGCGTACGGTCAAGGGCCCAGACTTCCCAACGGGGGCCCAGATCGTTTCCTCTCCGGAAGAAATCAAGAAAATCTATGAGACGGGTCAGGGCTCGATTAAAATTCGAGCAGCCCACGAGATGGGAGAACCCACGCGTACCGGGCCGGTGATCGTAATCACCAGCATTCCCTACGCCGTGAATAAAGCCACCTTGGTCGAGCGCATCGCCAATCTCGTGACGTCAAAAAAGATGCAATTGATTCACGATGTGCGCGACGTGAGCGCGGACGATATTCGTATTGAGATTGATCTCAAAAAAGATGCGGACCCGCAAAAGGTCCTCGGCTACCTTTATAAACATACGCCTCTGCAAACCAACTTCGCAGTCAATATGACCTGCTTGGTGCCCACCGAAAACGCAGAAATTGGCCGCCCTGACCGCCTCGACTTGCACTCGATTCTTTGGCACTTCTTGCACTTCCGCCTGGAAGTCGTCACCCGCCGCTTGGAGCATGAGCTCCAGGCTCTGCAAAAGCGCATACATATTCTGGAGGGCTTTGAAGCTGTATTTGATGCCCTGGATGCCATCCTCGCGATCATCAGAAAGAGCGAAGGCAAGGCCGATGCCGCAAAGAAGATTATCGCCAAGTACGATTTAGATGCAGTTCAGACCGACGCTATCCTTGAGCTCAAGCTCTATCGTCTAGCTCGCCTGGAAATCATGGTTATCCGCAAAGAATTGCGGGAAAAGCGCAAGAGAGAGCGGGCCATCAAGAAGCTCTTGGGAGAAAAGTCGGGTATGGGCCGCTGGCAGATGGTCCGCTCGGAATTAGAGGAAGTCGTTAGTGCGGTTCGAATGGCGGGTGGTAAACGCCGCACGAAAATTGCCTCAGTTGGAGACGAGCCCGAGTTCTCTGCAGAGGACCTGATCGTTGAAGAAGATGCCCATGTCTTGGTCACGACCGATGGTTGGATCAAACGCCAGCGAGAGATCAAAGACCCCATGAACACTCGCGTTCGTGAAGGAGATAGCGTTCTCAGCTGCTTTGCTGGCTCCACGCGAGCCACCGCCGTATTCTTCTCGAATCTAGGTACGGCCTACACCCTAAGAATTGCTGATATACCGGCGACAACGGGCTACGGAGAACCGATCCAAAAGAACTTCAAGCTCAAAGATGGCGAACGCGTCATTGCAGCGTTTTCATTAGACAAACGTCTTGTTGGCGACCTCTCCGAGGTCGAAGGCTACTTCCCCGAGAGCTTCGGATTTGCGGCGAGTAGTGACGGTATGGCTGCGACTTTCGGCCTCGCGACAATCGGTGAAGTCAGTACGAAATCAGGACGACGGTACTTTAAACTGAATGCGGGGCAAGAAATTGTCAGCGTCGATATCGTTGGAGGCGAAGAAACCATCATTGCCGCAACGACCAACCGACGGGTACTCCTTTGTCCCGTTGAAGAAGTCTCTTATCTCGCAAGCGCAGGTAAAGGTGTTCATCTCATCAAGCTAGAGAAAGGTGATAGGTTATTGGCTGCAAAACCTGCCCTATCGCCCACCGATACCCTTACCCTCAAGACCTCCATGGGTGGAGAACAGAGGGTGAACACAGCAAAGTACGAAACAACTTCTCGCGCTGGCAAAGGGCGGGAAATCATCAAAAGGGGTAAGCTAGCTGCGCTGATCCCCGAACCTATCGAAGCCCCGGAACCTCTCGAAGGTTAAATAGCTCAATCATTTATTTTTCTCGACAACGACGAATTGACCCCAACTCATCCACGCATTCATCATGGCGAACAAAACTTATAGCGCTGAAAATATTACCGTTCTCGAAGGCCTAGAGCCGGTTCGCAAGCGTCCAGGAATGTACATTGGAGGGGTTGGCTCAGCCGGTCTCCATCATCTCGTCTGGGAAGTTCTCGATAATTCAATCGACGAAGCGATGAATGGTCATGCTTCAGAAATTATTGTCACTCTTCATAAAGACGGACGTAGCGTGACCATCGGGGACAACGGCCGAGGCATCCCGGTCGACATACACCCTAAGTTAAAGCGTTCTGCCTTAGAGATCATTTTCACCACTCTCCATGCAGGTGGTAAATTTGAAGGCCAAAATTACAAAACCTCAGGCGGGCTGCACGGGGTCGGTGCCTCTGTTGTGAATGCCCTGTCAACCAAACTAGAAGCTAAGGTCAGGCGGGATGGAAAAGAATATGCGCTGTCATTTTCTCGAGGTATTCCCGATGGCAAACTGAAAAAGATAGGCTCAGCTCGGGGCACCGGAACGAGCGTCTACTTCCACCCCGATGCAACTATCTTTCCCAAGACGGACTTTAATGCAGAGACAATCGCCCAGCGACTTGAAGTCGCCAGCTTCTTGCATCGGGGCGTCAAGATTATCTTCCACGACGAAAAGAACGGGACGAAATTAAGTTTTCATCACGAAAACGGCATCACAGACTACGTAGAAAAACTACGAGCCGATCGCAGAGCAAAAGCGGTCCATGAATCGAGCTTCACCCTCGATAAAGACGGCGAAGTCGGCGTTCAAGCTTCGATGATTTGGACAGAGTCCACTGACGATATCACCCGTAGCTACGTCAATGGCATACCGACTGGCTCCGGAGGTGCCCATGAAAATGGACTTCGAGCAGGCATGGGTAAAGCAATTCGCAACTACATGGAGACCCATAAGTTGATGCCTCGTGGGCTGACGATTACCTCCGACGATATTCGGGAAGGTTTGATCTGTGTCCTCAGCGTATTCGTGAAAGAACCTCAGTTTCAGGGACAAACGAAGGATCGCCTGAACAATCCTGAGGTACAGCCGGTCGTTGATGGTGCAGTTCGTCCCCTACTCGAACAATGGTTGCATAATAACCGCACTCCGGCCGAACAGATCGTCACTCGAATCATTATTGCGGCGCGCGCCCGTGAAGCATCTCGTGCTGCCTCCGCATCTGTGAGTCGAAAAACCGCAACCAGCGGGAGACTGACTCTTCCAGGAAAGCTCTCTGATTGCAGTCAAAATGATCGAAAGAACTCTGAGCTCTTTATCGTCGAGGGCGACTCCGCAGGTGGTTCAGCGAAACAAGGTCGCGATCGAAGAAAACAAGCCATCCTGCCGTTACGAGGTAAGGTCCTCAATACGGAGAGCCTCGCTCTAGCTAAAATCCTTGAAAACCGAGAGATCTCGGACCTGGTCACCGCCCTTGGCTGTGGCATTGGCTCCGCCTTCGATATTACCAAGCTGCGCTATGAGCGGGTGATCCTATTGGCTGATGCCGATTCTGACGGTCATCATATTACGACTCTGCTGCTCACCTTCTTTTTCCGCCATCTGAAGCCATTAATCGAAAGCGGTCGCATCTTCGTCGCTGTCCCACCTCTTTTTCGTATCGACATTGGCAACGACACTCATTGGGCAGCCGATGAAACGGCCCGGGAAAAGATATTGGCGAAGCATGCTGCGGGGCGCAAAAAAGTGGAACTCACTCGTTTTAAAGGCTTGGGTGAAATGATGCCCAAAACCTTATGGGAGACAACTCTCGACCCCAAAAAGCGTCGATTACTGAAGGTCGAGATCCAGGATGGTTTGCAAACAGACCGCATCATCAACGATTTGATGGGGAAAGACTCCTCAGCGCGTTTCCGCTTCATCATGGACCGGGCAGATGAGGCCAGCGACCTGGACGTATGACCAGTTGTACGAAATAGCTTTCCCTCTGCTTTCGAGGTTCGCCTCTTGAGGCAAAACCTGCTCTAAGCTAACGCCCGTTTCTGCCAACGCCGCGGCACGGCTCATTTTTTCCCATTGCATCATGACAAGCACTTCTGGTTCGAAATCCCCGATGACGCGCAATAGCGTAGAGGTTCCGCGCATGATGAAGTCGCTGACCCGTCACGGGAGTTGGGTGCCCCGGAAAAGGGGGCTGTCTCGCCCGAGCAACCTCGCCCTTCTCCTTCTGATCTGCTTGTGCGCACAATTTTTTGCTCTGCCGATGGTTTTCGCTCAAGCGACGACCAATGACGAATCACCGGAAAATGCTGCGACTTCGGGGGCCCAAGAAAAAGAAGTCAACGCTGAACCAGATAACGCCAAGCCCCCGGAGGAGGTTACGGCTGAGCCAGCAGAGGCTGAGCCAGCAGAGGCTAAGCCAGCAGAGGCTGAGCCAAGCCAGCCGGAGGACCCCAAAAACCCCGCCGAGCCGGCTCCCGGGGATGAAAACCTCGATACGACAATACCCGAAGATGCAGCCATTCCTGATGACCCTGCACTCGTCAGTTTGCCAACTATTCCGGGAGGAGATCTCGAGGCAGCAGAAGGCTTGCCCATCCGTCGTATCGACGTGACAGGAGTACGCCGAATCTCAGCCTCAGATTTGCGCTCCTACCTCCGATTAAAGATCGGCGACCCTCTCACGCCCGATGCCCTCAGTCGTGACGTGCGTGAACTCTGGAGAGCAGGCTTCTTTGACGATATCGAAGTAGATCTACGACTCTACTCTGATGGCGTATCCTTGCGCTACCTCGTCAAAGAGAAGCCTGCAGTCAAAGCCGTCGAGTTTGAAAACAATGAAGTGATCGACGATGACGACCTCAAGGAAGCGATCGGAGTCAAAGAGAACTCCACCTTAAGTCGTCCGGCGATTGAGCGAGCTCTGCAAAAGATTCGCGATATGTACGCAGAGCAAGGCTACTTTTTAGCCGAAGCAAAATACGACATCGTATCTGGTCCGAATAACGAAGTTACAGTTCAGTTCACCATCACCGAACACGAGCAAGTTTCGGTACGAAGAGTCACCATCATCGGGAATGAAGGGATCTCGACGAAGGAACTCAAAGGCGCCATGTTCACCGGGAACCCCGGCATCATGGGATTTGGTTCCGGTGGGCCATTTCGTCAAGACGCCTTCGAGCGCGATATCGCCGTCATCAGCTCGATGTACTACGATCGCGGCTACCTGGAAGTATCGGTCCACACCCCACGGGTGATGCTCACGCCAGATAAAGAGGGAATTGAGGTCTCTTTCACAATTGACGAGGGGCGACGTTTTCGAATACGCCAACTCCGCATTTTCGAGCAAGGGCCGGATGGTAGCCCAGTCGAACCTCTTGGCGGTCGCCGTAACCTACGCCTGATGCTTCGAGCAGAGAGCGGTGACTATTTCAGCTACGCCCAGCTCCGAGAAGACCTTGCGGCGGTGCGCGCGATGTACCGCGACGCAGGCTACGCCAACGCAACTGCGGAACCTCAGACCAATATCGACCCCTCAAAAACAGAAGTCGACGTTGTCGTGCCCGTGGTTCGAGGGCCGATGGTCTACTTTGAGCGCATCGAGTTTCGGGGTAATACGAAAACTCGAGATAAGGTGATTCGTCGCCAACTAGAAATCATCGAAGGAGCCAAGTTCAGCGAGACAAAGATGAACCGATCTCGTCGGCGCGTTACGGCTCTCGGTTACTTTGAAAGAGTCGATTTCTCGACAGAGCAGGGCTCAAGTCCGGATAAATTAGTCGTTTACATCGATGTGACCGAAAAGCCGACCGGCACATTCCAAGTGGGAGCGGGCTTTTCAAGTATCGAGAACTTTATTGCCACCGCTCAGGTTCAACAGGCGAACCTCTTTGGAAATGGTCAAAGCTTATCCCTTCAAGCTCAGATTTCTGGCATCAGGCAAACGATCGACCTCCGGCTGGTCGAACCCTACTTTATGGATACTCGTTTTAGTACGAGTATCTCTCTCTTCGATCAGTGGCGGGCATTTCCAGACTATTCCCAGCGCAGTCGTGGTGGCTCTCTGACCATTGGCTATCCGTTGATTGAACCAGAGGTGAATATATCGCTCACCTACAACGCTCAGTTGGTAGATGTTTCTACCAGTTCCGGTCAGACGCTCTTGGGTGGAACAGCAAGCCGAAGTAGCAGCTTCGACCAGCTGCCTCTAGCAAACCTTTTCAACGACGGGCTAACGTCTAGTTTACGGCCAGCGATCAGCTTCGATAATCGGGATAACCGCCTCTTTCCGACATCGGGAATGTTCCTCAACCTTGGAACAGAGTGGGCTGCACCGTGGCTAGGCTCGGAAAATAACTACATTCGTACTACTTGGCAGGGGCGCTTTTACGTTCCAATCAAGTGGGGAGCAGTCCTGAAGCTGAACAGTAATACCGGCATGGTAACCAGCCCCAATGCTGACGGTGTGCCGATTTTTGCCCGTTTCTTTTTAGGCGGTATTCTTGACCTCCGCGGCTACCGCTTTCGAACGGTGGGTCCTCGTATGCCGCTGACCCAGACAACCGATCCCAATAGCCGCCCGATAGCTAACGGCGCCAATATCGGCGGTAACTTAATGTACTACCAGAACCTTGAATTTGAGTTTCCAATCTTTGGAGAACTTGGATTGAAAGGTGTCATCTTTACGGACCTAGGGAATGCCTGGAACCTTGAAGGTAATTATTGTGATGCGGCCGGAGGCGCTGCGTCTGATCCCCGCTATCAAGCAGTGAGTCCTTGTTTTACGATCAAGGATTTGTTTCGAGTTCGAACATCTTGGGGCTTTGGTATTCGCTGGTTCTCACCTCTTGGCCCCCTACGCTTTGAGTGGGGTATCCCCTTCAGGCCCCTGCCCTACGAAGAGCCAATCCGTTTCGAGTTTACAATCGGTAACTTCTTCTAAACACGATTCGACAGGTTGATAGACCTCTGATTTCTTCCTGGCCTATCTGAAAATAAGGTCCAGAAATCGACAACAGCGACGGATAGGAGTCCCGAAATCGCCCTCGCGACTTGGTCCCGTAATCAATGCCCCGAGGTCTTTCTGTCCCCAGGGCCTAAATGCTTGAAATAATTAAGAAATAATAAACGCCAAAAACCACTGACAGGGTTGTCAGGAAGCGGCCGATTCGGTAGCGATAAGAGGGTAATTTCCCTGCACCAAATCTATGGCCGACGATAATCAAACCCCGCCTGAATCTCCTTCAGAAGACCAAGGAGCAAATAACCCAGCTCTCCAACCAGTCAGCATTCAGGAGGAAATGCGCACGTCCTACCTCGATTACGCGATGAGCGTGATCATTGGACGAGCGATTCCGGATGCCCGCGATGGTTTGAAGCCAGTGCATCGACGTATCCTCTATGCCATGAAGGGGCTGAACCTCAGTCCAGGCGGCTCCTACTCAAAGTGTGCAAAGGTTGTCGGGGAAGTCTTGGGTAATTACCACCCCCATGGTGACGCCAGCGTTTATGATGCACTTGTCCGCATGGCTCAAGACTTCGCCATGCGTCATATGTTAGTCGATGGCCAGGGAAATTTCGGTTCCATCGACGGTGATTCAGCGGCAGCTTATCGCTACACAGAATGTCGTCTCGCAAAGCTCTCTGTTGAACTACTCACAGACATAGAGAAAGAAACCGTCGACTTCGTTCCAAACTTCGATGAATCTCGAGAAGAGCCGAAAGTCCTGCCGGCTCGCTTCCCCCATCTACTGGTCAACGGCTCCGGTGGTATCGCTGTGGGTATGGCAACGAATATTCCTCCTCATAATTTGGGCGAGGTCATCGATGCAACCATTCATCTGATTCATCACGGCGATGCAGAAATTACGGATCTAATTCAACATATCCAGGGACCAGACTTCCCCACCGGCGGTATCATTCATGGTCGAGCCGGCATTCTCTCTGCATACACCACAGGGCGAGGCAGCGTCTTGATGCGCGCCAAGACGGATGTTGAAAAAGTTCCGGGCACAGAGCGCGAACAAATTGTCGTGACAGAGATTCCTTATCAGGTGAATAAGGCTCGTCTCGCGGCAAAAATTGGCTCTTTGATCCGAGATAAGAAAATTGAGGGCATTCGGGAGGTTCGAGACGAAAGCGACCGAGATGGAATGCGCTTGGTCATCGAATTGAAGAAGGATATTTTTCCTCAAGTCGTACTCAATCACCTCTTCCGCCTCACCGACCTCCAGTCCTCTTTCGGGATTATCAACCTTTCCATTGTTGATAACCGACCAGCTGTTTTGAACTTGAAGGAAACTCTCCAGGTTTTCATCGAGCACCGGCGAGAAGTTGTCAGTCGACGTACACGCTTTGAATTAACCAAAGCAGAAGGCCAACGCGAAATTATCGAAGGTCTAGGAATGGCCATCACCGAAGTCGACTTGGTGATTGAAACGATTCGCCAAAGCCCCGATCCAGACACAGCGCGAGCTCGATTGCGTGAATTACCCCTGAAGGGACTGGAAGCCTTTGTCACCCGAGCAGGACGTCCAGAAGAGGAAATTGTCGCTGCCAAAGAGCGCGGCGAATATTTCCTAAGCGAGCGTCAGGCAAAGGCCATTCTTGAAATGCGCCTCTCATTGTGACTATCGCTTCTCTAAGAATATCAACATCGAGTCGGCAGTAATCTAAATCCTCATCAGTTATCGAAAGGATATTACCAAAGTCCTTGTTATCTTCATCAATAAACTTCGCTG